>CALGGR010000225.1 GCA_937915755.1 uncultured Fretibacterium sp.
TTTATACCGTAATTGTCGTGAAGCTCCTTGCTGCTCTTGCCGTTTGCGAGACGGTCAATTATGACGTTCGAGATTTTGCCGTCCTTCTCAATCACATTAGCAATATATAGCCCCCATGTGTTACTGAAGGCAACTCCTGATTTCACAGTGTAAGGGTGTTCGGCAGCACAAGCTGATGACACGACAGACAGCACCAGCGCGATAACTAGTAATTTCTTCATGGCTAAAATTCTCCTTTAATGTGCAAAATTCTTTCAGCGTTCTTGTGAGCAATAAGCTCTTTCTGCTCTTGGGTCAGAAACTCCGCATTCTTTAGGAAGCCGTAAAAATCTCCCTCCCTGATATACGGATAATCAACCGCCCACAATATATGGTCAGCACCCATGAGCTTCACCATGTACTCGAACTGCATAGGCGATAATATCCCGCTCGGAGTGATGTAGAAATTCTCCTTGTAGTAGTCAGATACTTTTTTGCGAAGTCCTGTAGTCTGTGGAGGAAGCATATAATCAAGCCTTTCAAGATATGAAGGAATAGCTTCGCCCCAATGTCCTGCAATAATTTTTAGGTTAGGGAGCTTGTCGAATATCCCTGACAGAATCAATCTGACCTCATGAATCCCTGCGTCAACATGCCACCCAAATCCCGCGCTCGCGAACTGCCCGGCAACAAAAGGCGAATATTCCGGCGAAGTGTAGTAGTAATCCTGAACAGCCGGATTAATTGGTGCAGGGTGAAATGAAACAGGCACATCAAGTTCAGCAGCTTTCTCGAATATCGGGGAAAATCTTTCTTCTTCGTAAAAATGTCCCTTGAACTGGCCGGCCAAGAGTGCGCCGCAAAAATTAAGCTCTTTCACACAGCGTTCAAGTTCGGCAGCTGCAGCTTCAGAGTCAGCCATTGGGAGGGTAGCAAAAGCCGCGAATCGTTCAGGATAAGCTTCGACTTTTTCCGCAAGAATGTCATTTGCTCGTTTGCAGATTCTCACAGCTTCGGACGCAGGAACATTCTCAGATACGGGCGAGGTATAAGAGAGAACCTGCATACTGACTCTATGATTATCCATAAATGACAGTCGGCCTTCTTCAGTGTCAAGCAATGCTCCTCCAACAAACACCATACTTGTAGAATTCGGAAGTGTCTGAGAACTTGTTATTCTCGTCAATTATTTCTTGCGCCGTAAAATGTTCCTCAACTGTTATCAGCCTCATCTAATCTCTCCTTTCATGTGTTCCGGCTAAGAATTCATCAATAACCTCAAATACAATTTTGCGCTCAGTCTCGTTCATGAAGGCAACATGCCCAGCGTTAGGGATCACCTCAAACTTTGAATCACTCAGAACGTCAGCAACCTTTTTCCCTTCAGCAGGCGGATTGATTGCATCATTCTCTCCTGTAATCACCAGGGCAGGAATTTTGACATTCCCGATATTGCTCATGAGGTCAAAATTTATGAGGGCTTTATAGTTAAACAGGCTGTCCATGTACTCTTTTGAGTAGCCTTTTCCGTGAAGCAAAATCATAGGCTCTCCGTGTCCTGCTTCTTTCACAGAGAGTGTTACACCGTTAATGCTGACTAGTTCCGAAGCTGCCTCAACAGTTCCGCAAGTCGCTATCATGAACGCAATCATTACAGCTAAAAATTTCTTCATGCTTTGAATATCTCCCTATACGGTCAAAGTTCATCCTTGTACGCGCTCCCCAACCATGAGATGCTGCATAAAGATAAACATTCTGCATTGATAATCCGGCATGAGCAAATCCGCAATTAAGCACTATATCCGCAGGTCTTCCTTCAGGCCATTTCCCAGTGTCTTGGACGTAGAGTAAATCAACCGCGAGTAAATCAACCGCAGCTTTCGCAACAAATGCTTGTCTCGGTGTTCCACTTAATGCCCTGTGATCTCCCTCGGCTGTCGGATAAGTCAGCTTGCCGTTATCGCGGTTAATGCCTCCAGCAACCCACAGAAGAGTCGATAACTGTTCTGGAGTTAATTCAATGTCCACAAAATCTCCTGCACTTTGACGAGCCGCAACTGCATCAAGTACACCAATTCCGCCGGTCTTTTCTGGGTTAGGGAGTTTGATCGTGTCAGCAGCAAAAGCCGACACGTTCATCAAAGCAACTACTACTAACGCTAATACTAATTTCTTCATTAATGAAGGCCTCTTAACTGTGATTGTGATTGAAAATTGCAATGCCGTTTTTGAAGATTAACTGTCGCATGTCATTGCCAAAAACTTTATGTGAAGCCGCTATATTTTCGATTTCGTTCATATCTTCACTCGAAAGTTCAACAGCAAGTGCATCAATATTTTCCTGTAAGTGTTCGGGGCTTGTTGTCCCGATTAAAGTTGAAGCATTGGGCTGCTTTGTCAAAGTCCAGACTGTCATTAACTGTGAAAGCGAGACTCCTTTTTTATCTGCGAAATCTTTTAAAGCCTGCACTAACGGGAGATTCTTAGGCAGATTTTCAGGTGATAACATCGGTGAAGTCATTGCTCCTTAAGCCTTACCATCAAGAGTCCTGTCATTAAGCAGACCATGACCGAGAGAGCCGAAAGTTAAAACTCTTACTCCGAGTTCTTTAGCTGTAGGTATTAAATCCTTCTCAATTTCACGCCCTACCAGAGAATATTCAAGCTCCACAGTATGTATAGGGTGAATCTTGTGCGCTCGTCTCAAAGTTGCCGCATCAATTTCAGTCAATCCTATATTACGGATATAGCCTTTCTCTTTCAGTCCGACAAGAACTTCCATAATGTTCTCAATTTTTACTGCGCTGTCCATTCGTGCAGGCTGATAGAGATCAACATAATCAAGCCCAAGACGGTGAAGTGAATAATTTAACTGAGCCCCTATATGAAAAGGACTAACATCAAGACCGTAAATCTGTCCTGAAGGCCCGAACAGCACTCCGAATTTCACAGACAGAAAATATTTGTCTCTTGGTATACCCTTCAAGGCTTGACCTACGACAATTTCACTTTCACCGCCGTTATAAAAATTGCCCGTGTTTAGTAACGTAATGCCTTTGTTTATTGCAGTATGAATTGTGCGGATTGATTTCTCTTCATTCTTTCGCGACATTCCCATACAGCCAAGACCTAAACGCGAAATTTTGTGCATGATTATTTCTCACTCCCTTTAATCCATTCTTCAAGTTCCTGATAAACTTTCTCAACAGATTCAGGACGGTCAATCCCTAACTCATCATCGCGGACTTTCCCTACCGCCTTAATCCTGACGTAAGAAAGAAATCTATACGAATGACGAAGACCTTTCAGATCTTCCGGATTAATATGCAAATCTGTTCCGGATATTGCAGGAGCTAAAGTGTCATCTTCGTTGATTGTAGTTAGGTCTGTGATTTTCCAAACTCCTTCACGGCTTTCAACACGATAAATCAGACGCATATATGAAGTCAAAACAGCTTCTTCACCGTTTACTTTCACCCAACGGTTTGCTGTTATCGGGAGTTCGGCATAAGCGCGTTTGTTATTGTTATTCTGATGAACTATAGGGGGACTGTAACGCACAAGAATTACTCCTTCTTCTGAAGCCTCTGGAAGTCTGTTCCTGTTGTTGAGATAAGCTGACGCAGGACCTTTTGTCCAACTCGTTGTTACTGTAGCGTCTGGGAAATAACAATTTGCCATTTCATCATATAAGTGTCTGACCCGACTTTGACGTTCCTAAGTTACAAGGCGTGATATTGCTTCATAGTCGCCGACAGATTCCTAAGCAAACACAGGAGGGATTGCAGCAAAAGATAAAAAAACTACTGCCACACAAAGTCTATATTTGGCTTTCATACATCATTCTCCCTTCGAGACAAAATTTTCTTCAGCAAGCGTAATAGTTCACGCTTATCTTCTGCCGTAAGGCTGCTTGTGAATTTCTCTTCGAGTTCATCGCCTAACTGATACAGCAATTTCTCCATCGACTTGGCTTTTTCCGTCAAACAAATCACTTTGCTTCTGTTATCCTGAGGATTATTTTTGCGGAGTATCAAGCCTTTTCTCTCAAGAGTCTGCAAGATTCTTGTTACTGTGGGATTCCGAATAAAGAAATTCTGTTCTATATCTACCTGCCTTACTGTTCCTTCTGGACTCTGCAATAAAAATTTCAGTACCTTGTACTGTGTTAATGTCAGATCATGAGGTTCTAATACAGTTACTGAGAGTTTATCGCATTCCAGATTCACGATTTTCAACCATATAGCTATTTTGTCCTGATACAATTCACAAGCTCCAATTACATAGCATGCTATGTTTTTGACATAAAAATATTAATACATCATTGACTTCATGCAATAGTAATAATAATTAACAAACAATACATATTTTTATCAATATATAAAACTAAGTCCAGAAGTAAAAAAATCCTAATAATTAGAACTGACCACTTTTGAGCTTCCTTCGTCCATGCTGTATAATCTCAAATTATATTTACTTATTTCTTTTACTCATTACAGAGGCGATTTTTTGATTTTTGGTTATGCTCGCGTCAGTACAAGTGGTCAAGCTCGTGACGGCAATCCTCTTGAAGTCCAGATTAATGCTCTTCAGGAAGCCGGAGCTATCAAAATTTTTTCGGATGTCTTCAGCGGCTCAAGGAACGACCGTCCTGAACTTGATAAGCTCCTGAAAATAATTCAGTCAGGCGACACTCTAATTATTACAAAGCTCAACAGGATTGCTCGCAGTCTTATTCAGGGCATTCAACTTCTTGAAAACCTTAACGACAGAGGCATAATTATCGATGTGCTTAACATGGGAATTATCGACAGCTCTCCGGCTGGAAAATTAATCCGGAATATTATGCTCTCGTTCTCAGAATTTGAGCGTGATATGATTATTCAGCGTACTCAGGAGGTTTCGTGATGGCCGTCCTAAAAAATTTTCAAGAGCGCAAATAAATCACGCCTTAGAGCTGCTTCAAACTCATTCTTATAAACAGGTTGCTGCTATGAGCGGAATTAGCAGAGCTACTCTTGGAAGAGCTAAGGCAAGGGTAAAAAATATATCTTAATTAGTCTGTGTAAAAATAAAGAAAGAAAGGAACGCTTAGTACAAACGTATGCTTGACAGAACACCCAAAATTTTTATTTCATATAGCTGGGGCTCAAATAATACAAAAACTATAACCAAAGAGCTAGCAACGTCATTACGAACAGATGGCATTGATGTTGTCCTAGATATATGGGACTTAAAACTAGGACAAGATAAGTACTCATTCATGGAACGATGCGTTATCGACCACGAAATTGATAAATTCCTTATAATGTGCGACCGATCTTACGCTAACAAAGCAGATTCTAGAAAAGGCGGAGTAGGGAACTAAACTATAATTATTTCTCCTGAGATATACGGAAAAGCTCAGCAGGAAAAATTTATTCCTATTATTCTATTATTGTGGAAGTAGATAACGATAATAAGCCATTTCTTCCTACTTACCTACAGAGCAGAATGTACATCGACCTCTCAGGAGACCATTATGAAGATGGATACAAACAATTAATCAGGACTATCTATGAACAACCTGAAAGCAGAAAACCTGTACTAGGTACTCCTCCTGAATTTCTCTTTTAAAGAAGAGACACCTTCGCTATTAGCATTAAAAGAGGCTCTAAGGACATTAAAAGCTCATGATTTTAGTAATGTCAACAAGAATACTGCTGATGACTTTATAAATCAGTATTTAGATTCTCTCAAGATTTTCTACAAAAAAGACGAATTTTTACCTGAGAAGTTATTAGATGATTTCAGAACTATGAAGGAACGAAGGAACATCGAAGCTACTTTCTCAACTTTATAAAGTTACTTGCTGAAAGCAAGAAAATCGCTTTAGGTGAGTTCATTGCTAGAGCTTTCGAGCTTATCTATAATACACTATGCGATCTAAACTTTTTCGTACCACAAGCAAGTAGTTGCATTACTTCTAGTTTCGACATATTCAAGTTACATATCTGGGAATTATTTTTATGCTCAAAGACTTACATGTTGAAGCATGAAATGTTCACTGATATTCATGATGTACTCGTTCATACGTACTTTCTCAGGAGAAATATTCTAAGTGATAAAACACAGGAAAGTAGTTATGGAGTTTTTTATAATTATGACTTAGATGAACTGCTTAAACAATCTATATCCGCCCTCAAACAACAAATAACACCTATAGGACATCTATTGTATGGAAAGAGAAGCTCGCCCAATATATATTTGTTTCAGATATACGATGACCTCGAACTAGGGATTAAAAATTCTCCATCATAGTATCCTATATGCTATATATACACTTCTCAAAATGATTCTATGTGGCGGAAACTTACATCAAAAAAGTTCTGTGAAAAATTATTCCCACTGTTTGATGTTCATAATATTGACAACCTCAAACAGAAAATATCTAAGCGCAGGAATACTTACGCAAGTATTTACTACAATGCAATGATACCAGCTCTACCTATCAACTCCTTCATAAAAATTCAAGACATTGGCAAGCTACCATAAGTAATAAAATACATTCATGATACTAAAATCTGGAGAATATTCAATGAAGTATAAGGCTCATTTGTTCAGGATACCGCAGAATTATCGCTTCAACTATCAGCTAATAGCTTACGGTCAGGCCTCATTACTACAGTAATCCGACAAGGAAATACAGAAAGTCGGGACTGTAACAAAGTTTGTGTTTTTAGATTTTTGAAGCCTTGCAAATGCCGGATTTCAGATTCCATTTACACAAAAATCGGGACACTCCCAAAAAGTCAATCATGAACCAAACAGAACATAAAACAACACAATCACTTATAGAATATTTCCAACCTTAAAACGCTATTGACGATAACGCCACTTAAAACTTAATATTTTATTCTTAGAAAATTAAAGTAATATTTCTAAAAGCTCTGAAAACTCTCCTTGCTTTTTTCTTATGTAAACACGTTTGAATGCGGTGAACGCTGATTCCCTTTGTAAATTGGCTTTTATCATTGCTTTACAACGCTTGTTTCCGTGAAACTTTTTATATTTCTCAAGGAGTTTATAAAAAGAGTTCATTTCTTTCTGCAATTTTTTGAGACGATAATTGCTTTTCTGAATTCGCATTCCAGTATTTTGAATATTAAAGACTTCATAAATTAACTTGGCTGTCTGCGTTACTTCTATATCACATTCATAAAGCGGACATACAATCACATCGTTTTCTACTAGAGTGTGTCGTCATGAATGATAAAATATAAAAAATAAAATAGAAGGAGAAAATACATGAAAGAAGATTATAGATGACACGATATTTCT
>CALGGR010000226.1 GCA_937915755.1 uncultured Fretibacterium sp.
GCTTCTTACGGGCTGGCTAAACCTGTAGTTATCGGTTTCTCTATGGGAAGCTACATTACGCTGACTGCGGCAGAAAAATACCCTGAGCTGTTCTCTAAAATTGTCTTAATCGGCACGAGAGGCAGAGGCGACACTTATCCGCCGGAAAGAATTTCAGAGGCCAAAGACAAAAATGAGGCTGCAATAATACGTGCACTCATAAATTTTGACCTCATGACAGACATAAAGAAAGTTCGAGTTCCAGTACTGCTTATCACAGGAGCAGAGGACAAGATAAACCCACCTGCTGAAGGCAGAAAAGTAGCCGATGCTCTGCCCAATTCGAGATTCAGAGTCATCCACAATGCGCCGCATGTTGCCTTCATGAATGAGGACGGACGCAAACTAGTTTTTTCGTACATTGATGAGTTTTTAGGAGGTAATTTATGAGCCGTACATATGATTTCTTGAAGGAATGCGGATTTTACTATCTGCTCACGATTGATGATGAATACCCTTCCGGAAGACCAATCAGCAAAATCCTTGAGAAGGACGGAGCATTGTATTTTGGCACACGCGCGGGTAAAGCTATGCACCAGCAGCTTCTGAAGAATAATCACGTTGCCTTAATCGCATTCAACAAAGGACGTTGGCTGAGACTGTACGCAAATGTTGCTGAAACACAGGACATAACCACACGCGAGCAGTACCTGAGCAGAATACCGCAGGAGATAGAGCGTTTCGGCAATGCGGCTAATCCTGCACTGGTAGTCTTTGAGCTTCAGGTCGTCAAGGCGGCTATACATAGTCCCGGCGACAATGTTGAAGTCATTTTCCCGGAGGAATGATTTATGCGGATTGTAACTATTGAGGAACATTTTACGGCACAAGAAATTATTGACGAGAACAGCAAGTTCACGGAAGTCCCGGAGTTCTATAAATCGATGGTCTTCGTTGGAAGTTCGTTGATGGACACCGGCAAAGAACGTATCGAATTCATGGACTCGCACAGAATTTCTATGCAGGTGCTTTCCTACACTTCGCCGATCTCGGATCAGGTTCCTGCTTCTGAAGCTGTCAGAATTTGCAGGAGAGCTAACGACATCCTTGCAGAAAGGGTCAAAACTCACCCGGATAGATTTGCTGCTTTCGCAACGCTCCCGATGGCTGACCCTGTTGAAGCCGCAAAAGAATTAGAACGTTGCGTGAAAGAGTACGGTTTCTGTGGTGCACTATTAGCCGGTCAGTTGCAGGGACACTTCTACGAGGAAAAAATCTTCTTCCCAATTTTTGCGAAAGCCGCAGAACTCGACGTGCCTATATCATTTCACCCTGCGCCGATAAGTAAGGCCATTCAGGATTACTACTACACATCGCCAGAATGGTCATCGTTTATCGCCGGACAGTTTGCGAGTGCGGGCTTTGGCTGGCATCTTGATGTCGGTATTCATGAAGTGAGGCTGATTCTGTCGGGAATATTCGACAAGCTGCCAAACCTGAAAATTATTGCTGGACACTGGGGGGAATTGATACCTGCATACCTTGAAAGGCTGGATTATATGATGACTCCGCAATCAACAGGATTACGCAAGAAAATCTCTGACTATTACAAGAAGAATTTTTACATCACGCCAAGCGGAATTTTATCGTCGATGCAGTTTGAATATATGGTGAAGCTAATGGGAGCTGAACATATAATGTGGGCTGTCGATTACCCATACATAAAGCAGGGAAATTTTTATGAATTTTTAATGTCAGCGGAATTTTTAACGGACGAAGAAAAAGAACTTATCGCTCACAAGAATGCAGAGAGAATTTTACATATCAAAGGAGAAAATTAAAAATGAAAAAACTGACCGCAATACTTGCAGTCCTGATTTTTGTTTCCGTGTCTGCCACAGCGTTCGCAGAAGTGAACGTTAAATCGGGAATTTCTTACAGCCAGCAGTGGGGACTCTACATTGCAAACATCGTTGAAAATGACGGAAAAATTACAAACGTCATCATTGACCGTCTCGCTAATGGCAAGAGCAGCAAAGAACTTCACGACAACTACGGCATTAAACCCGTAAGCAGTCTGGGCAAAGATTGGTGGGAGCAAGTCGCTTATTATGAAAGCTGGGTTGTTGAACACGGCCTTGAAGTAGTCGAAACAGATGAGAAAGGACATGCAGTGAACCCCGATTTGATTTCAGGAGCAACAATTAACGTCGCAGAATTATCCGAAGCAGTGAAAAATGCAATGGACGGAAAGACAGAGGACGGAGGTTACACAATCAAGACGGGCACATCATACAATGACACGTGGGGCCTGTATGTAGCAAACGTAATCTTCAAGGACGGCGCGATCTTCAAGGTACTGCTGGATTACATCACCAAAGACGGAGAAAACATCAAGGAAAAATACGACAATTACGGAATGAAAACGGTCAGTACCATCAATAAAGACTGGTGGGAACAAGCAGCTTATTATGAAGACTGGGTGCTGAAGAACGGCATAGACGCTGTGAAGTATGATGCGGAGGGCAAAGCGTTGAATGTCGATTTAGTTTCTGGAGCGACTATGCTTATTGATGATATGACTATGGCTGTTCTTGACGCATTAAAGGACGAAGCAACAATAACCATTAAGCAAGGGAAACTGCACGGAGAAACTTCTGACGGAATGCGGATATTCAGGGGCATACCTTACGCAGAGCCTCCCGTCGGAAAATTGCGCTGGCATTCTCCAGTTCCGGCCAAGTCATGGGAAGGAGTCAGGGACGCAACGAAATTCGGAAACCGTGCATTCTCCGCCCTCGCTAACGACCAGCAACAAGGCTCGCCCAGAAGTGAGGACTGTCTGTACCTCAACATCTGGACTCCCGCAAAAGCACCGTCCGAGAAATTGCCCGTAATGGTCTGGGTACACGGCGGAGGCTTTCAGTTCGGGAGCGGTGAAGAACCTGCCTACGAAGGCTCAAACCTAGCGCGCAAAGGTGTTGTTGTCGTAACGTTCAACTACAGGCTCGGAGTTCTGGGCTTTCTAGCACACCCAGAGCTTGACGGCGAAGGAGCTTCTGGTAATTACGGCCTGCAGGACCAGATTGCGGCGTTGAAGTGGGTGAAGGAGAATATAGCTTCATTCGGAGGAGACCCTGACAACGTTACTCTTTTCGGCGAATCTGCTGGAGCTATGTCGATCGGGATTCTCATGGCTTCACCGCTGGCACACGGGCTGTTCCACAAGGCAATATGTGAGAGCGGTGCACTCTGGGACGGATATGTAGGGCCTCTTGAGAGTTTCGGGGAAGCACATAAACGCGGAGAAGATTTTATGAGGGCTATGGGCGCAAAATCTATTGATGAACTGC
>CALGGR010000227.1 GCA_937915755.1 uncultured Fretibacterium sp.
GACGTAGGAACATATTTTAATGCTCCCAGAGGTCAAAATCATAGTTCAAAACCTGATGAGTTTTATTCGCTTGTCGAGACATGCAGCCATGCTCCCTACATAGATATATTCGGACGTAAAGAACGTACAGGCTGGACAGTCTGGGGTGAAAATGCATGATATTGCATGATTTTGACGAAAAATTTACTTTTTCACAGTCTCTCATGCAGAATGATATAGAAATAATAAAGCAAGCATTCCCGAAATGTATTAATGTAATCAAGACTAATGAAGATATAGATAAAACGGGGATTGATTATATTGCTGAACTGCAGGGCGGAGCAAAAATTAATATAGACGTTAAGAGGCGAGAAAAAGGAGCTTTACGGTTCTGGAAGCATAATGAGCCTGAACTAGCATTAGAAACTTGGAGTGTATATAAAAAGAAACCGGGCTGGTCTGTATCTGATATAAGCAATGTACATTTTATTTTATTTGTATTTGATAAGTCAGATTGTGATAAATATTATCTTTTACCTTATCAACAACTACGTTCGGCTTTTATAAAAAATTATCGTGATTGGATTAAACGTTTTGATAAAAAACAACAATATAGTGGAGATTGGACTTCTGAAGCTGTTTTTATTCCTGTAAGTGTAGTAATTGAAGCTATAAATCAAGAAATGCAATCTTCATTAAACATAAAAGCAAAGTGATACACAATGATAACACGTGCGCTCAGTCAGCTTAACGGCTGGGTGTTCTTTAGCACTGGGGGTGGTAAGACATGTTATATAAGAAGCCGTTAATGTTACTGAAGTCCAATGGGGGCGTAAGTGGTGTTAGCAGGCAAAAGAGCGGTGGTGCTAAAGCAAATGTTCAAGTTCAGGTAGTTCCTACAGCGAAAACGATACCGGAGGCAAATGCACTAGCTGTGAGTTTGGGTATTGCACAATCTGCAAATTTTGCGGGACTTGATTTGAATTATGCAAATTTATTAATTCAGAGATTAGCAGAAATACGACAGATATTCCCGCAGTTAGAACAATTACATTTCATTGGAAATAGTAAGTCTATGGGAAAGACAAGTGCACCTGCTACTTTTTGGTCGGCGTTAGGAGTTCCTATAGGATTAACACTTCATCCTAAATATTTTAGTAGTAAAGGATTAAAAGGATATGAAGAGGCTTTAAAAAGTATGGTATCACAAAAAAAATCGCCGGTAGGGTGTGATACTTTAAAATCAGTAATAGATCATGAAATAGGCCATTATTTAGATTATGGACGTGTAAAAGGTACAAGTTCGACAGGGTTGCAATTATCAAGAGATAGTCAAATTTTAAAAATTTATCAAGGTATGACAAAGGAAGAAATAACAGAAAATTTATCTAGTTATGCGAGTAAAAATATTAGAGAGTTTATTGCTGAGTCATGGTCTGAATACCAGAACAATCCGCATCCTAGAGCTACTGCAAAAGCTGTAGGTGATAGAATTGTAGAAATTTATCAATCAAAGTGAGAGTGATAAAAAATGAGATTACCGTCATTATGTTCATTTTGTAAACATTACCACGAAGACAAATACATAGAACCTGAAGATGAATATGAAGAACTTTTTTACACATGCGATGCATATCCTAAAGGTATTCCGCATGCTGTTGAATGGGGAGGGCATTTATACCCAAAGCCTAATGACAATGGAATTCAATTTGAATTAAAAGATGGTGAGAGACTTTTTGAATTTTATCAAGTTACACAAGAAGAGGAAGAAGAAAATTATCAAGATGAATACGAATATTACTCAAAGCCACCGAGTGAGAGAAATGAATTACGATAACACTTAAAGGAGGTGAGGGCGAATGCAGATACGAACGACGAACATAATCACATTCAGCAAGAGCGTCAAACCTGAGCAAATAGTCTTTGGTGAAGTGTACAAGCCAGATGAAAAGGACACAGACGGGAATTTCATGAGCCGTGAAACGATAGCGAAGATGGCGCATGATTTCTTAGTAAAGCAGCGCAATGCACAAATCAGCAAGGGACATTCAGGAGCGAAAGACAAGGGCTGTGTTGTTGAAAGTTTTATAGCGCGTGAAGGCGACCCGGATTTTAAAGCAGGTTCGTGGGTAGTAGGAGTGCATGTTCCAGACGTTGAAGTATGGAAGAGCATAGAGGCCGGAGAGATAACAGGATTTTCAATCGAAGGTCAAGGTGAGTTAATCGAGGAGGCGAAAACGAGCAATGAGCAAGCCGAATAAACCAGGCGAGTTAGTGAATGTAGAAGTGGAGGCCATAAGCATGGTAAGTAAAGCAGCGAACGGCGAGAAGTTCAAGATATTCAAGAGTGCAGATGAAGAGCCAGAAGAAGTAAAAACGACAAGCACAGACGCAAAACCAGAAGCTGTAAAAAACAGCCAGGTATTAACAGACGGGCTAAAAGAAGTTTTTGAAGGCCAGAAAGTTGAGAAAGGTGCAGTTGCGGATACTTTCAAGAGTAAACAAAATATAATGCACTTGAACGAAGCATTTTATGCACTAAGAAAAGTCTTAAAACTTGACAATGATGACCCTGAAACAGACCGAGCAAAAATTATTTCAGCACTAGACGACTTCAGGAGCGTAGCCGGTCAAATCTTATTAGGCAGCGAAACAGAGCCGGTAATCAAAGCAGGACGCAAAGTATCAGGTTCAAGACTTGAGAAGCTGAGAGATATTCAGAAAATAATCAATGATTTACTTGATGACGTAGATGAGCCCAAAGATGAAGTAATTGATATTGCAGAGAATACGAATGCAGCAGGAATTCAGAAGGCAATAGCAGACGCGTTAAAGCCGTTAAGCGATAAAGTGAATAATCTGAATGTTGAAGGCGTAATCAAGGAAGCCTTGACCCCGATAATCACGAGAATAGAGAAAATTGAGAATGCACGGGGATTTTCAAACAGGGCATTAGAAGGCTCTCCAGTTGAAAAAAGCAGCAGCAGTTTTTGGGACGGAGCATTTTAGTTAATAATTTATGGAGGTTGATAATATGAGTAGTAATAGAGAAATAATGAAGGACGCAATTACTTCAGCAGGAACGTTACAGATAGAGGGAGCGGGCGGACTTTTAAGCCCTGAACAGTCAAAAAAGTTTATAAGCTACATGGTAGACAACAGTGCAATCATGAAAGACATTCGAGTTGAGACCATGCACGCACCTGAAAAACAGCTTGATTTAATGCTTGTTGGAAGCCGTTTACTCAGGAAGCCGACAGAGGCAACAGCACTCAGCGATTTAACAGGAATAACGACAAGGCGCAAAGAGTTACGAAGCGTAAAAGTAGGATTGACGGCGGATATTTCGACAGATTTTCTTGAAGATAATATCGAAGGTACAGACGCTAAAGAGAGAATTGCAAAAGAATTAGCAATGCAGTTCGGCAACGACTTAACTGATTTATTTATCAATGGAGATACGGACGCTGTTGGTGATGATGCAAGTTTCTTAACTATCGGAGACGGGATTGTAAAGCAGGCGAAGACAAGTACAGCAACTCATAAATACGATTTAACCGGCCAGAGCGATTATCAGGGAGTAATATTTCCCGGTATGTTATCTCTTATGCCTAATCAGTTTAAACGCGACAGAGCTAGTATGCGTTTTTATCCTAAACTCGCAAGAATACTCCCACTTCCATAAGTGGGAGATGAATTGCGCAATATAGTATAATTTGCACTGTGAAAAAAATGACAGAAGCCGAAAGATTAGCTAAGAATGAACGAATACGAGACGCAGGTAAAGCAACGAAGCTCCGTAGAAAAGAGCAGATTTGCCGTGTGTGGCGTGTGAAAATTGACTTCTCTCATCTGAATTCACGTCAGCAAACAGCATTAAAAATGTTGTTCGTTGAGGCAAAATGGCTGCACAATGACGTAATAACATTCTTAAAAGCCCATGAAATTAACAGCTATGATTACAAGACTCAGACTGTTCATAATCTTGATAAAGAAAAACAGCCCGTAACACATGAATTAGAATACATAAGTTCGCAGATGAAACAGGCCGTTATTCAGAATATCAAGGACAGTATGAAAGCATTGAAGGCAGCGAAGAATAAAGGCCGTGCTGTCGGGGCATTGAAATATAAGTCAGACTACGCATCAATAAATCTTCAGCAGCATGGAATAACATATAAATTCTATAGTGCAGGTTATATCAAGATACAGAATTTAGGCAAAATCAGAATCAGAGGAGCCGGGCAATTCTTTAATATTCCCAATATAGAATATGCCAACGCAAAATTATTAAAGCTCCCTGACGGTTATTACATAGCTGTAACGACATTCCAGAATAAGACCGGATGTGAACACCGAGAATACAAATCACCAATAGGTATGGATATGGGAATAAAAACTTCAATAACATTATCAGACGGCAGGAAATATAAAATCTTGATTGAAGAACCGGAACGCCTGAAAAGACTTCAAAGAATGATAATGCGCAGAATGAAGGATTCCAGCAATCGATATAAGGCCCGCAAGTTATTGGAGCGTGAATATCAGAAATTAACAAACAGAAAACAAGACGCAGCTAATAAAATTTTACATGAGATTTTGCAGCATGAGCAAATATACATGCAGGACGAGAATTTAAGCGGCTGGCATAAAGGCTTATTTGGACGTACAGTTCAGCATTCAATATTAGGGCTTGTGAAGTCAAAATTAATAAAGAATGAACGAGTAATAGTACTGCCGAAAAGTGTGCCGACAACGAAATATTGTCCTCAATGCGGAAAACTCAAGAAGAATATAACGCTGTCAGACCGTATATATGAGTGTGAATGCGGGTATCACGAAGACCGGGATATCCACGCAGCACGTAACATGATATTGTTAGCAAAACAAAATACCTGTGGGACGCAGGGAATTAACGCCTTTGGAGAGGACGTAAGACAACATGAACCGCGAGATTTGTGCTGCAGCCTCGTTGAATTAGGAAGCCCCCACTTCCATAAGTGTGGGTAGTTCACACGCTGACTGAGCATTTTGCATATCGCAGCAGATGACGTTTGCAGGGACTTGGAGCGTCAAAGCTACAACGTTGGGATTTGGGATTTTGAAGCTACGGTTGTCGGCGCGAAACACAGAAGGCAACGCATCTTTTTTGTGGCGCACTCCAGACGCTCACTGCGACAGAGGCTTTCGCAAAACGGAGACTTTCTTGAAGCGCATGGAGAGGGGTATGCCGATGCAACTGAACGACCAAGTTGCTCACTTGACACAAGGGATACCAGAGGGAAGCCTCAACCCAAAATGGACGGAGTGGCTGATGGGCTTTCCAGAAGACTGGACGAACGTAGATTAAACTTCTGGCAAATCAACACAGAACCTGCCGAACGTACTTGCAAAGGTGCTCCAAACAGGACTAACAGGCTTAAAGCTCTTGGCAATGCCGTTGTTCCTCAGCAGGCTTATCCCATCTTCAACGCTATCATGGAGGCTGATACTTCACTCTAAACTTTACGCGCTCTTTACTGCCCCTTCCTTTGCCCTATGCTCTCAGGTTAGGGGCTAACTTTGTTTCATTTATCATTTTTTACAGAAAGGATTTGTATTATGCGCAAGATTAAAGATTTATGCGTCGTTACCCGCACTTACTCTCAAAACGGACAGGACAAAAAGGTTTGGAAGAATGTTGGCGGTATCTACGTCAATGATGACGGGCAGGAACGTATCGCTATTGACGCTTTCTTCAACTTCTCCGCTCTCAGGCAGGATAACTCCGACCGCGTCTGGCTCGCTGCTTTTACTCCAAAGCCTAAAGAACAGCTGCAGGACAATAGCTCGCATTCTTACGAGGACACCCACGGCTTCCAACC
>CALGGR010000228.1 GCA_937915755.1 uncultured Fretibacterium sp.
CCTAGAATTGGGAGAGAATCTTCTGATTCATTGCTGGGAGATACAGGAGCAGGCGAAAGCGATGAAAAGCGAGTTAATGACACAGCTAGAGAGCCAGACCCCGCCGCCCGACAGAGGAAGCGACCCGCTGGGTTGGGTACAGCACATGAACAGTCTGGACATGGAGGCAGAGGAAGTAGTAACGACCAGCCTAATATACAGTTAGATTTATTTGATGTGAATGATATGCAGGAGAATATGGAAGAAACACAAAATATCTCTCCTGCTACTAATGCAGAAACACCAGACAAAGTAATTACCACAGATGAGACCAAACCCACCTCTGATTTAGACAAGTCAGAGGAAGCAGACCCCTCAACGCAAGCCGAGCCACCCGAATCGCCTCTACTTGAGACAGTAATAAATCTGCGGCCAGACCCGCCAGAACCGAGAATCCCCAGCCAACCCCGAACGAATTACCAAATTACGGACGATGATTTAGGAATCGGCGGAGCAAAAACGAAATTCCGCAATAATGTAGAAGCAATCCGAACGTTGAAGACAATCGAGAGCGAAGGCCGACTAGCCACGCCGGAAGAGCAGGAAATTTTATCGCGCTATGTGGGCTGGGGCGGAATGCCACAGGCGTTTGACGAAAGCAATGAAGACTGGAAGAAGGAATACGCCGAGTTAAAAGAACTGCTGACTGCTGATGAATACGATTCGGCGCGAGGCTCAACGCTAAATGCACATTACACTTCTCCAATGGTAGCCCGTGCGATGTATGAGACGCTTGGAAGAATGGGCTTTGCGAAGGGTAATATTCTTGAACCGTCATGCGGAACGGGAAACTTTTTCGGAGTGCTGCCTGAAAGTATGGAGCAGTCGAAGCTGTACGGCGTGGAACTTGATAGCCTGACAGGACGGATAGCGCGTCAGCTTTACCAGAAAGCGGACATAACGATAGACGGTTATGAACGAGCGAAGTACCCTGATAATTTCTTTGATGTGGCAATCGGCAATGTCCCGTTCGGAGGTTATTCACTTGTAGACGGAGAACATAAACGAGAACGTGAAAATCTGAAGATACATGATTACTTTTTCGCCAAGACACTGGACAAGGTAAGGCCGGGCGGAGTAATAGCGTTTATCACATCGAAGGGGACACTAGATAAAACCAATTCTTCAGTGCGGGAATATCTAGCGCAACGGGCCGAATTATTAGGAGCAGTAAGACTGCCTAACACAGCATTCAAGGGCAACGCGGGAACGGAAGTAACAGCGGATATAATTTTCCTCCAGAAGCGAGAAAGAATAGTAGATGACGTACAAGCGGACTGGATACAGACGAGCGAGACTGAGGACGGAATCCGAGTAAATAGTTATTTTGCCCAGCATCCCGAAATGATATTGGGAAAAATGGTGCAGGACAGCCGCATGTACGGAAATGAAAATGAGACGACATGCGAACCGATAGAGGGAGCAGAGTTATCGGAGCAACTTCACGAGGCACTCGGAAAAATACGAGGTCAGATAGAAGAACGAGAAATCCAGACACAGGAGAATACGAGAGAGACAATCCCCGCCGATCCGAAAGTGCGAAATTTCAGTTACACGCTAGTGGACGGAGAACTGTATTACCGCGAGAACTCCCAGATGTACAAGCCCGACCTTCCGCAGTCAGCGGTGAACCGAGCGAAGGGCATGGTGAAAGTCCGGGACGCTTGCCGTGCGGTAATCAATGCGCAGATGGACGGTTGCGATGATGATACTCTTGCAGACCTTCAGGGAAAATTAAGTCGAGAATATGACAGCTTCAGCCGTAGATTTGGAAGGATAAACGCCCCCCAGAATGCGAGGGCGTTTGACGAGGACAGCTCATATTATTTAATCTGCGGACTGGAAAATATTGACGCGCACCATAATTTTCTAGGGAAGTCAGACATGTTCACGCAACGGACAATCCGTCAGAACGTAGTGCCGACGACAGCAGGAACAGCGCAGGAA
>CALGGR010000229.1 GCA_937915755.1 uncultured Fretibacterium sp.
CGCTCTTCCGATCTACTGATTTTAACTCAGAGTTTTCTTCGGCGAAGTTTTTTTCATTTTCGTTGCGAGAAGAAATATTTTCAACCTTGCTGTTATTATTTTCTTTTAAAGAATCTTTTAAAAAACCCTCTTGAGTAATTTGCCGGACATTTTTGTCAGTAGGTACTGACGCGTTTGTCAGTAGGTGCTGACAACTGTGTCCATCATCGACTTTTACTGAACCGCTGTAACGTTCAGCGTCAATGTCATGGACAGTAAAACAGCTTGCGAGATTCATTCTGGGGTCATGCTCCGATTTCCTGAGAACACGTGTAACAAGTCCCAAATTTATGAGAGTAGCGAGATTTCTGCGCACGGTTCGGCTGTCGCAGCCCGTTTTTTCAGCGAGGCTTTTGATGTAAATGATAGTTTGACGTGTTTTTATGTTGGCAATAGCTTGCAAAACAAGGTAAAGCTTGAGAACCGAACCTTTAAGTTCCGTGTCTAATGCGATTACGTTATAAAATTTTCTAAATGCCTGCGTGTTCATTTTGAAACTCCTTTCAATTTCAATTTTTTTTAATTTAATTTCTCCGAACAATGTCGGGAAAAATTTTTTTTAACTGCCTAACAGAAAAATTTTTACTTCATTGCTCATGAGAGAGCTAAAAATTTTTCTAAATCCTCGCCCTGCGATTCGTTCTTGTGGGATTTTTGTGATATACTTCATAACATAAATGAAGAATATTGTTGCTATTCAAAAATCCCAATCTTTGATTGGTTTGAGGATTAGTAATGGCAGAAAACGCACACTCTGACTGGCTTGGAAATCCGCAGAGTGCTTTATTTTTCTTAAGCCTTCCCTGAACACTTAAAATTCATTTGTTCTATCTTTTGTTTCACCTCTTCTGAAGGATGTAACAAGTCTATTTCAGAAACGTTAAGGGTTCGTGCTAATCTTACGAGGCTTGACGCTCTGGGTTCTTTAATTCCTCTCTCCCAAACCCCGACAGTAGATGGCATAACTCCCAAAAGTCTCGCTAACTTATTCTGAGACAGATTCAAAGAACGTCGATAAAATTCGACCGTCTTACATACATCTTTCCATTCAAACATTTTTCCTAATCCAGCCTCCATTTTCACGTTCTTCACCTCTTCCTATCAAACTTGCCGTAATTATATCATAGATTATATTCATAAGAATACGTGAACGATGAACTATTATTACGCTGCTTTACGTTCAAGAACGCCGCTTTTTTCAGGAGCGTCAATTTTCGAGCGTTCTGAAAAAATTTTATCAAGAAAATATAAAATCTGTTTTCCGTAAATCGGAGGGAATCCTGCTGAAAAAATTAACA
>CALGGR010000230.1 GCA_937915755.1 uncultured Fretibacterium sp.
GAGGCGCGGTTATGGACTTTCTTATTCGCATTATCTTCACTTTCTTAGTCTCCATCCTCTTCCTACTCATTGGCAGGGCTTGGGGCTATGACGATGGCTACATTAAAGGCTTTGATGACGGGCAAAAGTCCTTGAATGAGGCTTACAGGAGGGGCGGGCTATACCATGACAACTATTAATCCGGATTACTATTGCTCCAATGGTGTTAAGGTTATTGACTTCATTGACGCTTATCACTTGTCCTTCTGCTTAGGTAACGTCGTTAAGTACATTGCTAGGGCAGGACATAAGGACGGCGAAGATAAACTCACCGCTTTACGCAAGGCTTTGTACTACCTGCAACACGAAATTGCTATCGAAGAAAAAAGAGGGTGATAACAATATAAACTTTACGTGCTCTTTACTGCCCCTTCCTTTGCCCTATGCTCGCAGGTTAGGGGCTAACTTTGTTTCATTTATCATTTTTTCATAGAAAGGATTTATATTATGCGCAAGATTAAAGATTTATGCGTCGTTACTCGCACTTACACTCAAAACGGACAGGATAAAAAGGTCTGGAAGAATGTCGGCGGCATTTACGTCAATGATGACGGGCAGGAACGTATCGCCATTGATGCCTTCTTCAACTTCTCCGCTCTCAGGCAGGATAATTCCGACCGCGTTTGGTTGGCTGCTTTTACTCCAAAGCCTAAAGAACAGCAGCAAAACAACAACTATCAGCCCTACGATGACGTTCACGGCTTCGACAGCAACGCTACACTTGATACTGAAGTGCCGTTCTAGGAGGGGTTCTGCTATGGACTTGCAGTTCGAAGTTTGGTTTGTCGCTCCTGCTGTCCTGATTTTATTCTAATTTACTCGCCGGAACTGTGATAAGATATTCGGGTAATTTTAGACAAAAAAATTACCCCGTTTATCCGTATCACTCATATCCGGATATTTGGGGGGCAGTTGATATTCACTGTTTTTTGTCTTTGTGCTTGTATTTTAGCACATTTCTAAGACTTTTTCAGTGTTTTACCGCTGCCCTTACTTTGGACAGGAGGACTTATTCATGCTTAACTATTTTAATGACGATGACATTCGCACACAGCTTCTTGACTTCATGCGCTCTCTCAACCTTGAACCAGCAGCATATGAACCTTTCATTCTTGACGGTGATATTCACAGGTACAGCACTAAGGATGACAGGCACGGCAAAACTTCAGGGGCTTATTGCATTCACACTGACGGCATTCCCGCAGGATGGGTGCAGGACTGGCGAAAGGGTGAGGCCGTCAAATGGTGCTTCGACACTAGGGGCTGTCCTGATGATGTCCGCGATTACTTCAAGTCACAGGACTTCAAACGTGAGGCCGATGAACTTAAACGCAAGAATGACGAGGTTAGAGCTAAAAAGCACTCAGAAGCCACTGAATTGGCTCGCGTTACTTGGGAGCAGCTGCAGACACCTAAACCAGATTGTACGTACCTCAAAGCTAAAAGGGTATACAACTACGGCCTGCGCTTTAACCCTGCGTCTAATGCCCTTGCTGTGCCCCTGCGAGATATTTCGGGCAAGCTCTTATCCCTGCAATGGATTTTACCCGACGGCTCTAAACGTTACTTCCCTAATGCTCCCCTTGACGGCGCGTTCTTCTCCATCGCTTTAGATACCATCAAGGATAATCCTAACGTCCCTATTCTCATCGGCGAAGGGTACGCCACTATGGCCAAGATTTACGAACTTACGGGCTATCCTTGCGTTGCTGCTAAGGACTGCGGCTCTTTGGCCTCCATCAGTAATATCATTCATCAGGCCTTCCCTGATAACAACATCTTCATTACCGCTGATGATGATAAAAACACTGAATTGCGTTTAGGGTACAATCCGGGCTTGCGCGATGCTAATGCTGTCGTTAAACGCGGTGTGGCTAAGGCTGTCATATCGCCTCCCTTCAAGTCCCCTGATGACGGCACTGACTGGGATGATTTCGCTATCCTCTACGGCGACGACAGAACTCAAAAATTATTGCTGCAGCTTATACGGTGGGAATGTATGACCAATGATGAGCAGGAGGAGTTCTTAGCTAGAAGAAAACTTGCCGAAATGGCCATCGAACTTGATAAGAATATTCAAATACCACCTGAAGATTTCATCGGCGGCATCTTTCCGCGTAAACGTATTAGTGCTGTTATCGCACCGCCCGGCACTGGCAAAACTTGGTTTCTCCAAAGGAATGTATCTGACCTGTCCGTTGGCGGCAGTATCTTTGACGGCTTCGCTGATGAGGATTTTCCGCACAAATGCCTTGTCTTCGCTGGCAAGGCGGGCACTGACTTAATGATTAGACGCGCTACTGAAACTAATTGGCCCGTCAATAAGCACAACGTCAAAATGTACGGCATGATTGAGATGGAGAAAAAAGGCATTTCTATCATGCTTGATGAAGATGAGGGCAGAATGAATATTGAGCGTATCATTGATATACACCACCCTGACATCGTGTTCTTTGACACTCTCAGTTCTTTTCATAACAGTGATGAAAATAAATCTCAGGAAATGAAACCAATCTTCAGGTGGCTGCTTACTCTTGCTGACAGACATAATATCGCCGTCGTTCTTATGCACCATTCAAGGAAAAGGCTCGCCAAAGAAAGAAGACTGGCTCTTAATCAGGATGACGCTATCGGCAGCAGTATTTTCAACCGCCTTATCAGCGTCATTATCAGTATCGAACCTACTGAAGACGACAATAAGACACTAATGGTTAAAGTTCTGAAGTCGTGGTTTCAGGAGTTTATGCCCTTCACATACAAACTTACTGAAGGTGAAAACGAACGTACCGTCATGAAAATTGACCTTGCACCAGAAGGCATTAGCAACGCCAAAACAGAACTTTGGGACTATCTGCGCAGAACTTACGCGCCAGATGAATGGTTTAAGGCTTCAGATTTACGCCAAGCATTGAAAGATATTATGCCGTTGCGCACTATACAACGTTATCTAGCTTCACTTGTCGCGAATAAAAAGCTGAAAAGGCGTGGCGAGGGACGAAGTATTGAATATTCGTTAATTGGATTTTACTCCAAAGAATAAGTCCCTGATATACCCCTAAAGTTGGCGTAAAAAGGTATTTTATTAAGTAATACCAATAAACAATACGCGCCAATGATAAAAAAAAGTGGCGCGCAAAGTGGCGCGATTGGCGCGCAAAGTTATAAATGTTGATGAATACTATATATAAAAAAAAAAGAAGTGGCGCGCAAATCATTTTCTTTGGAGTTCATCAATGTTTATCTTTTTTCGCGCCAAATATTTTTTTCGCGCCAAAAACATCTATAGCTGTAATACCAGTAATATCAATGGTTTATCTTTTTTCGCGCCAGTTTTCGCGCCAAATATTTTTTTCGCGCCAACCCTATTGGCGCGCAAACTTCGTTGCACTGCAAGGGTTTAACTACGTTGCGCGCCAATATCCGGGTATATACGCGCGCGCGCGAAACTAAAGAGTCCGGGCTAATGACAGGCGAAAAAGAAGGGCAGAAGTCGCATGGATATGGCAGATAACAGGGCTGACGCACGAATTATTCTTATTTGGGGTATGTTAGTGCAGGTGCTTAGTGATGGCGTACAGCGGACAGTGTGCCGAATTGACTGCACGAACGTGTAATAGTATCAGCTAAGTATTTCGCGAATTTGACTGCGAACTAAGTTGTTAAGGAAGTGCAAGCGTTTTTCCGGCAGGTTGTATGACTTGTGGCGGGTGAATGTGAAATCTAGCAGACTGTGTAGAATGTTTCTGCTTTTAGGTGTAAGCATAGCCTTAGCGACGCGAACGAAATCTGCCCCCGCGCCAATCTTATGGCCGCAGAATTTAGCGAAATCAGCATCATCACGCATGGAGTAATCCAGCCCCCTTGCAACTAAAGCCATATTGTGGTCAAAGACGGGAGCGAACCGCTTAATGCGAAAGGTGTCATTATCGACAATGAAGCCGAAGTTGCCGAAGTGCCTGTCAGTATTAAGGATAACAGCGTCAAGAATAATCATATCCCTGAAGTCATCATCAAAGCCGAACTGAGCAAGGAAGTCAATGATATGCGCAAAATGATATGTGCTAGAAGTGTCCAGATATTTGTAGATGGGGACAAACCCGTTATGTTCATCAGTGAAGATAGGGCAAGAAGAAACCAGATGTCCTTTGAAGCGCAGTAAGTCGTAAGTTAAGGCCGAGCGGCAGAGTAAGGTAGAAAGTTGAGCAGAATAGAACTCCGAATAAGGTTCTCTTCCCGAATTGATGAAGCCTTCAGAACCTTTTTTGTAAAGGACAATATTGCCCGCACAGTCGCGAAGCCAGCATTTTTCGAAAGACCCTTCGGAAGTAAATTCCGGAGAAGTAGAAGAAAGGTGAAGCCCCTGCAGCCCCTTTGAGAAAGCAGTTTTAGCAACGACATCATTGAAGCTGTTTGAATATAAGCTGACATTATCCCAAGTAAGATTGTCATCAGCCCTTCGCACCCATAAAGTATCATTAAGGCCAAGAGCGTGGGTAACGTCAAGAAAGCCTTTGATGGTATCAAGCTGCCATGTTTTCAGCCATTTTTGCAGATGACGTTTGTGTTTAGCATAATTGCGTCTGTCAATCCATTGTTGAATATCGCGGAAGCCTGGTGGCATTAGTTCATCATCAGTATAACGTTCTAATTCTTTGCATGATTGAATATCCCACTCATCCGACCGTATGGAGAAGAGGAGCAAAGGGGAATATTTATTCATCAACAAGTATTCGGACATATGTAAACCCTTCAATCAAACAAGGTAAAGAAATTGTAGCAGAACCCAAGCCGAAGAGTATCTGTCTAAAGCGAACCTAAAGGAAAATAGTAAAATAAGGAAGTCAGGGGGTGAGCGAATGGAAGAAGTATTGCTGTCAATGGAGTTAGAGGGATTGCCGCCGACGGTGAACCATCTGTACCGCAGTACGGCAGGGGGGCGCAGATACAAGACGGAAGCTGGACGGCAGTATCAGCAAGAAGTAAGTAATATCATCAAGCAGGCATATAGCGGAACAGAAGCCTACACAGGTTCAGTAGGACTGTACATAGTGTTCGAAGTGAATAACCGGCGCAGATGGGATATAGACAACCGCGTGAAAGCATTGCAGGACTGTTTGACTATGGCAGGAGTACTGCTGGACGATAAGCAGGTGGACATGCTTTGCGTGGAACGCAGACACACAGACTGTTCGAAAACGCATGTAACGCTGTTAAAGCTATAAGCGAAATAAACGGGCTGTACGGAAGCGAATAAAGAAGACGATAAATTACACGTACCGGTAAGAACGAGCAAAAGATAGTACGTAGGCATTGCTACAGGGGGTAAGAAAAAAGTGGGAACGGGATATGTAGAGAAATGTTTATGGGACTACAAAAAGAATGAGGCGCGACTGAAGGCATTAAGGGCAGTATGTAAAGACTTAATGTCAGTGATGGGGCAAAGCTACGCAGTAAACGGTAAGAACGGTGTATCTGACCCCGTAGCGAATACGGTAGGGCGACTGATGTCGATAGAAAAGAAGCTAGAGAAAACAGGAGCACAAGTCAAACCAGTAAGAAAACTTCATGCAGATTTAAGACAGTGCACAGATGAGCGAAGTGAATTGCTGTGGATACTAAGGCTGAAATATTTTGAGCATTGGTGTACAGATGACATGAAGCGCGAGCTTGCAGTATCCGGAGCAACACTTTACCGAATGACTAGCGAACTGCTGAAGCTAGCAAGGACATATTTCAAATAAAGAAGCCCGACATAATCAGGCTTCAATGATTAAGCGTATTGTAGTTCCTGAAGGTGAATGTGCGCTCTTTGCTTCAAGTCTTGCTGAATGTTGTAGAAGAGCAAGGGAGAAACGCCAAAGAAGGAAGCCAGTTTATTTGAAATTTCTGGAGTAATGTCAATGACGTTGTTGAGAATAGCAAAGATGTCAGATAAAGGAATTTTTGTAGCTTCGGATAAATCCTGAGGTTCAAGGTGCATAGGTATCATGAAATCCTGAAGAAGGAACTCACCTATTGTGGGTAAAGGAATTAAGTTGTCCATATAAAAATCTCCTTTCAATGATAATCAGTTATTTCAACATCATCGAAGCCCTGTGATTGTACAGTAAAACAAATTCTGTACTGCTCGTTAATTCTAATGGAGAATTGACCTTTCCTATGACCTTGTAAAGGTTCAAGGTGATTAGATGGTGGTACACGTAAATCATTCAAAGTTTCAACTTTATCCATGTAAATTAATTTTCTAAGAGCTGTGCGTTGAATATCCTGTGGTAATTTCTTTGAGAACTTGCGATGAAAAATTTTAGCAGTCTCTTTGTCAGCGAAACTAAGAATAGCCATGTAATTGTTACGATATTACCCTTTTTCTTCCTATCCGGTGCAGTGGTTTTCAGGATGCTCAGGGTAGTCAGGATATTCCATCTGTTCAGGATCAACGCAAACTATGACTCTTTTAATGTGATCACCTCTGTATTAAAGAGCAAAAAGAATCAGATACTGTCTTCGCTGTTTATCGTGCTTTTGCTTCTGCTTGCGGCGTCCTTGTGCATGTATTCCGCGGAGCACGAGGCGCAGCCGGACGTTTTTAACAACGCCTTTTCCGGTCTGTGGTGGAGCATCTCCGCAATACTTACGATAGGCTACGGCGATATTTATCCGGTCACGCTTGCGGGTAAGATACTCGCAGTCATCATTTCCATACTCGGAGTGGGCGTGGTGGCGATACCTACGGGTATCATCTCGGCGGGTTTTGTTGAACATTACAATAAGATGCAGAAGGAGAATGCGCGCGGCAGAGGAACCATAGCGCTCAATGCTACGCCGGGTTCAGGCCTTATAGGGCTAAACACTGAGACACTTTGGAATGAGTTTAATATATCGCCGCTTGTGATCATCCGTGACGGGGCGGTGATCATACCTACGGATGACATCAGGATAGTTGACGGAGATACGCTGGTATACTTTGAAGACCTGTAAACGGAAAAGAGCAGATATGTCAGAAAACGTAAACGAAATAAATACAAAACCCAAAAGAAAAAATCTGGAGGAGCGGTTTGAGAACTGGTTGAACCGTTGGCCTAAGATCCATGCGCTCTATGTAAAATACGAGGAGATAATCACTTATCTGGTGGTCGGCGGTATGACTACGGTCGTAGCCTGGACCTGCAAGTTTCTCGCTAACCTCATACTGTACAAAGGGGCGGCCACGCATACGTCTGTAGAGACAGGCATTCTTACATTTATAGACTGGACCGCCGGAGTTATATTTTCCTTTTTTACCAACAGAGCGTATGTGTTTAAGAGCGACGCTCCCATGCTTCCCGAAGCCGGCAAATTCGTAGCATCAAGGATATCCACGCTGTTTCTTGAGTATCTGTGTATGCTGGTTTTAGATACGCTTTTGGGGATCAACTTTTATATCGCGACCTTTATCACTGCGGTTCTGGTCGTGATAGCCAATTATCTGTTCAGCAAGCTGATAGTGTTTAGGAAGAAAGACAGTGTGGGAGAAAACAGTTCGGATGAGTAATATAGAGGATAATGAAATATACAAAAAAATATATTGGATATTATTTGTTGTCATTGCGCTTCTTGTACTTCCGATCTGGTATATTGGCAGATATGACGTAATTAGTCTGGATGATTTCGGTTTTGGAGCAGTCACCCATCATGCATGGATAGATACAGGGTCGGTCAGAGAGGTATTTGTTGCGGCGTGTGAACAGGTAAAATATCTGTATAATGTTAAACAAGCAACATATTCGTCTATATTTCTTATGAGTTTTTTCCCGGGGATATGGGAAGAAAAATACTATTTTTTGGTTCCGTTCATTCTTTCAGCCAGTGTTATAGGAGCAGTAACGGCATTTATTCATGTTTTGTTTTCCGATTGTATCGGATCGAAAAACAGATATATTACCGGAATCATAAATATGCTTGTTATTTTTCTGATCATACAGACGGTTCCTGTTCCACTTGAGGCTTTTTTTTGGTTTAATGGTTCCGTTCATTATATGTTTATGGAGTCGGTGCTTATTATAGAAATTTCGCTTATTCTTCATGGTATCAAAACACCGGACACTAAAGCTCGTGTAGTCTGTATTGTTATATCTTCTATTCTTGGAAGTATGATTGGGATAAATAAAAAGAAGTAATATTATAATTTTTTTTTTTGATTAACAATATGCATGGGGATTGGGGATTGGGGATTGGGGATTGGGGATTGGGGATTGGGGATTGG
>CALGGR010000231.1 GCA_937915755.1 uncultured Fretibacterium sp.
ATGAGGCTTCTTCTTCGGCTCGGTTCAGCATTTCGTTCGCAACTTGTTCAACTACGGGATGACAAGGACTTTCGCGGACTTTTCCCGTAGGGTCATAAAAAACATCGCCATCGCGCTTGTGTTCGTACTGTTTCCATGAGTTCGCCATGTCCTCATAACCGTCGCCCGTCAGTTCGTGCAAAACTTCGGACAAATTCCCTGTCCGGCCTTCATTGCGTGCCCTGTAAACTACGTGCGTTATCGCACCGATTAACAACGACCGCGCCGTCTGTTCCCAGTGTCCTTCGACTCCCTTGCCGTCGGGGTCAACTAACAGCGTTGCTACGTTCATAACGTCGCCGGTCTCGTACACTGTTCCGATTCGGATTTCCGCAAGCGGGTTATATCGGGCACTCCGCCCTTCGATTGCGTCCGTCGGATCCCAGCGCAAAACTTTATGGCCGTTCTGGTGTCTCCAGCCCGAAGTCAAAGCCCAGTTCTCCCCCTTGATGTCGAGGACTACTACTGAATGTTCCCATGATAAAAGCGTTGGGATTACAAGACCTACGCCTTTCCCCGAACGGGTCGGGGCTAACGCTATTACGTGTTCTTTGCCGTCATGACGCAGATAATACTGGCCTCCGTCCTTCGGATTCATCCAGCCGCCTACGTAAACTCCAACGCCCTTTTCGCCTTTTGGGGGCAATAATCCGGCCTCCCGTATCTCGTCAAGTTCTGCATACTGCGCAGAACCGTACAAATTTGCCGCGTCCTGCTTCACGTTCCGATTCCTTATCGTTACCCCGATTAACGCTACTCCTATGAACGCACAGCCGCCCATTATTATCAGGCTTTCCGTGAAGTCTCCCATATCTCGGCGGCTCGACTTCCAGAGTTTCAGCCATTCAAGTATTTCTATAGGTGAATAAATTTTTACTCCTGCATAACTGAATATTTCATTGGGAAGCCGGTTTTTCCCTACATTCCACGCAAAATACTGTGTTCCTGCCACAAACGAGAGAAAAATTAAAATCAATCCTACAAATGCAAGGGAGTTTGAGCCTTTTCGCTTCGACGGCTTGCGGAATGAATAATTGCCCTTAATTGTCGTCTTCATTTACTTCATCTCCTCCTGCTGACTACGGGCGCGGCTGTGATGTTGTTCTTGTTCTAGGGCTTTTGTGCCTCTGGCTTTTTCCTGTCCCGCTGGCCAGCGTAAATCTAACTTTTCGCCGGGCTGTCCCAATGCAGGAGCTTTCAGTTCAAGACGTTTCAATTCATAAATGAAAAGACTTCGGCCTTTGACAAGCGTCAACGTGTCCTTTGTTCGTGAAATTACTTCCGCACCTTTCAGATTTGGGAATTGTCCCGGACGCACGATTTTATTTTTCGTTATGTCCTTGTCCGGCGATAATCCTGCCTTCTTCAATTTTTCAAGCGCGGTTTTATTCTCCTGAATGTTCTTCTTTATCTGGTCTAAAACATCAAGCGTATCATTCTGCTGGGCTGACGCTTCATAGCCACGAAATGAGGAATTATCCAGTGAACGCGGATTTTTCAATAACGAGACTGCTGCCTCGATTTCGTTTTCTTCCACTTTGTTCATCTCGGCTATTTTCTCCTGTGGTAATGTCCTTAGACTTTTCAGGCAATGATTACGAACTCGCTCAACTTCTTCTAATTCTTTCTGGGATGCTCCGCGAGAGTTCATCATTTTTATTACTGTGTTCCAGTCTTCATGATATTTTGCGATTTCTTCGGCTGTCCATGCACGATTGCGGTTTTCTGTGAGTGCTTGTTTTGCTTCAGGCTTATTCGTCCACTCATTATTTTTCAGTCCGTTGCGATAAAAAATTCGTCCCTGACTGTCGGAAATAATAATCTCGTCCGCAGATTTTTCGATCTCGATTTCCCGTAACGTTTCCGGCAATGCCTCATAAGATTTTTCGTGTTCTGAAATTTGCGGCCTTTCTCCGTATCCATGTTCGGCTATCTGGCTTTCATATCTCTGATAAAGAGATAAAAGGCTTTCTCGTTCGTGAGCTGAAACTACATAGACACTGCTTGTATAGCCGTTCTCACGTAAACGTTTCAGAGTTTCGCTGACTGTTCCGGCTTCGCTACTTGAATCCATGATTACTAAATTTAGCTGGCCTTTAATTGCCGTCTGTGTCAGGGATTTCGCCCATCCATGTGCGTCTGCGGCTATCTGCCCCAAAACCACACTGTCATTTTCCATTACTGACTGCTCATATTTCGGGTGGTTTCGTCGGAGTTCTGCCTCATCCACAAGAACAAAATCTTTGTCTGGGAAATTTTGAGTTATCGAGGTCATGAAATTTTCATTTACACTGCCCGGCTGACCCAACAAAATTATTGCTTGTGGTGTTCTTGACGCTTTTCGCCCTTCAATATGCCGGGTCTTCAGCTCCTCAAAAATCCGGCGGTAGTCTTCGTGCGTCAAGTTAAATTTTTCATCGTTGTCTGGCATTAGATTTACTCCTCCTTCATTTGCGGCATCGCGTCCGTGTCTGTGTTTCCTGAATCGTCAACGTTGCCTTGTGTGTCTTGTCCTGTGGATAAGAAAGTTTTATGTTTTCGCCGACTTCCGGCGTTCGCTCTAATTTTTCAAGACTGTGGACAAAAAGGCTGTGCTTCCCGCTCAACTGCACACAATAACCCCGTTCTTTGTCCACGTGCAGAATTTCGCCCTTGTACTGCTGGCCGTCTGTTCGGGGATTCAGGTAAATCGCCGGTTTACCGTCTATCAGCTTCATATCTTGAATTGTCCGCTCCGTTATTTGCGGTTTCGCTTCGGGAATACCGAAATGAACTTTTTGATTGTCTCCGATTCCCTGAGCGGCTATTGATTCGGGAGAGGATTCAATTTTTGGCGTTTCTTCTGCTGGCGTTAATGGCTCTACACTCGGCGGCACTTCCTGCACCGGCGGCTGGGTTTGCTCCTGCATTGTCAGTTCCGTATTTAGCTGGGCAAGACGCGCCGATTTTTCCCGCAACTCGTCCGCATAAGGAAATGTCTTCTGTAATTCTTCCTCCGTTACCTTCACCTGTGTGTGATAACCTTCTAACTGACCACGCACTTCTTCAAGCCTCTGCGGGATTCCGTTTATCGCATTTTCTATCCGGGTCAGATTTCCTAATGCGCTCGTTCCGAGTTCTATATTATGCGTCGTCGCTCCTGACAGATTCAAAAACACTTTCCCGAACGCCTGATCCGTGTAGAAACTCATCTTAAAGCCGCGATATTCCCCGATTGTTCCGTCATTTCGCCCTAAAGTCTGTGCCGCTGCTAAAAGAGCCTCCCCTGCTTCCTGCTTTTGCGGTTTGCCGTCATTATCCAGTCCGAACGAATGACCCATTATCGTTATCTGAAAATCTGCGCCCTGTGTTCGCTGGGAGGTCGCAAAATCCTGTTCTAAAAGTTCGATTTTATGTTCCGTTGCCGATATTGACGCGGGCAATGACTTCGTTAATTTGTCCTGCAACGCATAACGCTGGTCTTTGAAATTTGCTTCAAGGACTCTCAATTTGTTCACGTCTATATCAAGTTCCATTTTTTCTTTGATTCGGCTGTCCCCGATACAGAGAGCTTTGACCTCCGCATAACTCAAAACAGATTCGTCAACGTCCTCACAGCTTCGCAACGGTGTCCGGCTCGTCATCACCTGACTTATGAATTTCTGTTTGTTTTCAACAGTCTGATATAAATATGCGTCAAACGTGCTTTCCGTTACGTAGCGAAAAATATTGACTTCGGGATTCTGGTTGCCCTGCCGGATTATTCGTCCCGCTCTTTGCTCTAAATCAGCAGGTCGCCACGGGCAGTCTAAATCGTGAAGGGCTATCAGCCTGTCCTGTACGTTCGTTCCCGCTCCCATTTTTTGCGTTGAACCCATAAGGACGCGAACTTCTCCGCTTCGCACTTTGGCAAATAATTCATCCTTCTTCTTTTCCGTGTCCGCGTCGTGGATAAATGCTATTTCGCTTTCAGGCACTCCGTCCGCAATTAGCTTCTGCTTAATGTCATCGTAAACATTGAAGCCTTTATCTTTGCCCGGTGTTGAAAAGTCGCAAAATACTAACTGCGTTAATCTGTCCTCTTTCGTGTCCTGCCATATCTGGAAAACATTTTGAACACAGGTATTTACTTTACTGCCCGGATCGTCAGGCAACAATGGATTTATAAGCCTCTGGTCAAGCCCGATTTTTCTCCCGTCAGACGTAATTTTCAGCATGTTATCTTCCGTTGGCTCAACCTGACGATTATGAACACGGCTCGCACGTTCTGACAGTCCCGCTACAAGCTGTCTTTGTTCTTCTGTCGGCTTTACTGATACTACGTGAAAATTTGCTTTCGGTCTTGGAAGATTAAGCATATCCGCCGTTTTGATGTCCGCTACTTCCTTAAACGTCTTCATCAGCTCAGGCAGATTAAAAAATCTTGAGAATCTTGTCTTTGCCCTGAAGCCTGTTCCCTCTGGTGCTAATTCGAGGGAGGTCGTCGTCTCTCCGAACGTTGAAGCCCATGCGTCAAAATTCTGCAATCCCATTGACTGCAATTTTCCTAACTGGAGGTAGCGTTGCATTGTATAAAGTTCCGTCATTGAGTTGCTCACGGGCGTTCCCGTCGCAAAAATTATTCCTTTTCCGCCCGTCAGCTCGTCCATGTAAC
>CALGGR010000232.1 GCA_937915755.1 uncultured Fretibacterium sp.
GCATCATCGACAATCCTCCCGCTCTCAATGTCGCTGTTGCTAATTCTCTCGTCGCTAGCAACAAAATCGTCATCTGCTCGTCCGCTGAGGCTTTCGCTCTCGATGGCCTCATGGAACTTTCCGCTACTCTCGATGACGTTCACCAGTTCATGAATCCTGCTCTCATTATTGATGGCATTCTCATTACCATCTTCAACCCCAGAACTATCATCGGCCAACACATGAAGGAGCAACTCTCAAGCATTGCTCAGGTCATGAACACAAAGGTCTACAATACTGTCATTCGCAGGTGCAACACCATCAGTGTCAGCCAGTCCGACCGTAAGTGTATTTTTGACTACCCTGCTACCAACGCTGCCATTGACTATGGCAATTTCCTTGATGAATTTTTAGGAGGTCATCTTCATGGCTAAGAAAAGAGAATTTGCGTCCGACTCCGATGTCTCTCGCTTCATCTCACGCAAACAAAACCCCGCTGAGGCAACTCACACAAAGGAAAGACAGCAGGTTACCATCTATCCTAACAAGGACGAACTGGAGCATGTCAAAATTCTGGCTAAAGTAAAAGACGTTAACCTCAACTCTATGCTTCTCGCTCTCATCAGGGAAGCTATGACCAATGAGGAATACCAGAAAATTATTCACGCATACCTCCAGATGAAGGAAGCAACTCTGTAACTTTCCTAACGCATCATCTTCTCCCTGTCATTACGGCTGGGAGATTTTTTCTTGTATCTCCTTAAACTTCCTGCGGGGATAGTTGCCCTTAATCACTTCATTCATGTCCTCTAAAACCTTCTCAAGTGTCCATTTTTGAAAATCTTTCCTTCCTCCTGTAAAATCAAGACTATGTGTATTTTCAAAACTCGTTTTCATTACTGGAGGCTTCTTTCGCATGATTTACGGCTATGCCCGCGTCAGCACAAATGGTCAGGCTCGTGATGGTAATTCTCTTGACGCTCAGATTTCCGCTCTTAAACACGCGGGGGCTGAAGCAATTTTCTCCGACGTATTCAGCGGCACAAAGAACAATCGCCCTCAACTCGACAAGCTACTGAAGGTCATTCAGTCAGGCGACACGCTCATAATTACGAAGCTGGATCGCATTGCTCGCAGTCTCATTCAGGGCATTCAGCTTCTCGAAAGCCTCAGCGACAAGGGCGTTATCATTGACGTTCTCAACATGGGCATCATAGATAGTTCACCCACCGGCAAACTCATTAGGAACATCATGCTGTGCTTCTCTGAGTTCGAGCGCGACATGATACTTCAGCGCACTATGGAGGGCAAAGCCATCGCCAAGCAGAATGCGAATTACCGTGAAGGCCGTCCCAAGAAGTTCAAGCGAGCACAACTAGACCACGCACTGGAGCTACTGCAAACGCATTCGTACAAGCAGGTCTCCGCTATGACAGGCATCAGCATAACGACAATATACCGAGCAAAACAGCAAGCCGCGCAAAAGGGCTGAACGCATTTACAGCACGAGCCTCAAAGATAATCGCGTCGTCGTACAACGCAATGCAATCATCGAGGCTCTGTGTTTGAGCTTACATTGCTGGCTTCAGCTTCACCGCACCGCCCCCAACTACAAGTGCCGCCCCCAATTCATAACCTCCCTACCTATATCCGAACGCCCCTTCCCTATCCATGTTACCGACATCACGTCAATTCCCACTACCAACAACACCAGACCAACAACACTCCTACAGGATACCTCTCCAGCGGCATCAAGGCGGCGGCCTACACCTTCCCCAACTACCCAACATACCCATAGTCATACGACCCACACCACAACGAGCACCATACCTTCGTCCAACTATCCTACGAACACCCCCACTTACCCGAACCTGAACAATACCACTCCGCCCCGATACACTCCCAATACTTTTACCGCGACACACAAAACTCCAACAACCATGACGAACACCCCAGCTTCACCGCACCGCCCCCAACTACAAGTGCCGCCCCCAATTCATAACCTCCCTACCTATATCCGAACGCCCCTTCCCTATCCATGTTACCGACATCACGTCAATTCCCACTACCAACAACACCAGACCAACAACACTCCTACAGGATACCTCTCCAGCGGCATCAAGGCGGCGGCCTACACCTTCCCCAACTACCCAACATACCCATAGTCATACGACCCACACCACAACGAGCACCATACCTTCGTCCAACTATCCTACGAACACCCCCACTTACCCGAACCTGAACAATACCACTCCGCCCCGATACACTCCCAATACTTTTACCGCGACACACAAAACTCCAACAACCATGACGAACACCCCACACTCCATTTCCATTCTCCCCTTCATAATATGTCGATTTTTTGAGTCTCATTTGTATAGACAATTTTAGCAAACCCTGTGCTCGTCTCATTTCTTTTATTACCCAGCCCAATACACAAAGTCGAGCGTAAACTTCCCTGAGTTTCAGGCTGACTTCCTTATATTTCGTCCTATCCCGATAATATTTTGCCTTCGAGACTCCCAATATTTCATATTCAGGAATGCGTCGTTTCTTCTTCGCTTTCGGCTCGGCATGTTCGGGCAATTCCTTCAATATCTTTAGTCGTTCCTGTTCCTCCGCTGTTATATCCAAACGCCTGATTAGCGTCCCCTTCTTAAATCTATATACGTCTTGCTCTCCCATGAACCGATTTCGTAGCGTTACTAATGTGTCGGGATCACATTCTTGTGCAAACGTGCCTCCGCACTTCTCTATCAGCCTCTGCGCCAACTCGTTAAAGTCCCTTTCATCGCTAACATTCACAAATCCTGCTATTACTGCAAAATTCATCGCACAGAATACAGTGTCCTCTCTATGGCCCTGCGGCACTGTTCCGCCATTCTGCTCTGCCCTGATTGCTAACAGCTTCACTAGGTCATCAAAGATTTTCAACGCGGGGCTAAATCTTGATTGCTGGTGTGCCGCTTTTCGACGTTCTACATATTCCACAGTCAAGTCCTCAAGGTTCAATTTCTTCGGCGAACGATTCGCTTTCTTCTGTGCGTTAGCTTCAGCAGATTCTTCCTGCGAAAATGGAAGCACCACTTTGGCCAAATCATCAAAAAGATATTTCGTTTCAGGATTTTCATATTCAAGCCTTACGGGGGTTCCGTCCTCTCCCATAAATCCCTCTAACGGGAATAATGCAGTCGTTTTTTTGACACTTGAGAACTCCATCGCTCCCCAGTCCTCAAAGTGCCAATTCAAAAACTCCTGCGTGTCCTTCCATCTCGGCAACGCTATTCCGGGCAAATACTTCCCTGTTGGTTCTTGGGAGTACCGCCACATCAATATCAGCTTCTGACCGTCCCGCAGTATTCGGTTCGGTTCGGGGATTCCTATCCCGCGATATTCTCCGCAACGCTTCTGTATGTTCTTGAGCTGTTTCGCAAACGTCGCTCCGGGACATTGCGTCAATACTACATAGCTGAAGTAAAGATTTTCTATGTACCACGCTCTGTCCTCACGTTTGGGCACGGAATATTCCGCAACTGAGCATTCTAATCTGTGGCTCTTGTCCTGCTTCGCTAGATAACCCCGAATTTCTGACCTTGAGACAAATTCACCACGTCCAGCCGTCGCGTCGGACACGTAGAAACTTGGTACACACAATTTTTTCTTGCCCTCTGATTGATTGGTCGTTTTGGCTTCAACGCTCGAACATTCAGCGGTCTTTGTTTCGCAGGATTTTTCTTTGACCGCTGGCTTCTCGGATTTTGGCTCATCGGCTTTTACTTCCGCTTCTGGTACACGGATCGGCTCGCTGGGGGCTTCGGGCGCAAGGACAAATGCCTCGATTGCTTGTGCAAATTCCTCAAAGTCATAATCCTCTCCCTTGAAGATTACACGCACTTCTCTGTCCTGCGTTTCGGGCTTGCAGTTCTTCGTTCCCTCTACTCGCAAAACTCGCGCTCCGTCCGTTGAATGGCTGTCCGCTCCGATTTCCTTGAACATCTCGACAAGTTTCCTTTCGAGACGCACCCAACGTGATAATTCATTCGCTGGCATCAATCGCTTAAAGAAATATTTTATGTGCGCTCCGTTCCCGCTGAATAGTATTTCGCTGGGGATTGGAATTTTTTTCGCTCGGCAATATTTCAGAATCGCAGTCTTCCATTCTTCCGCTGTAAGGTTTCCGCGTCCGGCTTCCTTCCCGTCTATATCAATGAAACAAGCTCTAAACGCCGCTACATTCTCGACTTTGCGATTCTTATCGCTCTTAAACTGTAACTGCGAAACGTAAACGTTATATTCTTCAAAGTCGGGGATCGTCCGCTTCAGTTCCGCAAGTTTTTCAAGCACTCGGCTCGCGGGTGTCCAATACTCCGTCCATTTGCCACGTTCGCCCTTCGCTTTATTCTGGGTGCAAATGCAAACCCAGTTATCTCCATCACGATGAAGCCTCAATATATCCAATGCGTTGTCTTGTACGTCCGCAACTTTGACTACTGGCTGGCAAGGTTGGATTTCATGCGTTGCAGGAGCTGAGATTTCACTTGCCTCTGCTTGTGCTTCACTCATCTCATGAGTAGCTGATACGTGCTGACTTTGAGAGTCTTTCTTCATCATTAGAATCTCAAAATCCGTATACTTCGCTAACTCCGTTAAAAAATTCGCAAACGGGCTTTCTGGTTCAATCACTTCCGATACTCGGCCCATTGTCTCTGCCACTTCTATTGGCTGTCTCTCTCGAACTTCTTCCTGCTCTGGCTGAGGGGCTTTAGGGGCTTGCTGCTCGCGTTTCTCTTTGCGAACCTCTCCAAATTTTAAGCCGAGACGTTCCGCTAACTCCTCATATGTCAGCACTTCATCTGCTTCTCCGACTATACTGCGTCGGCTTCCCGTCTTCGTGTTCAACGTCCCCACTACACTCAGCATTGAGGTCGCTTTTAGCTGCGTCTCGTCTACTCCGAAATCCCAGAATAATCGGAATAGTGCTTCCTGCATTGCGTCATACTTCGGATTAAATCTAGGATATTTGATCCTCAGATCATCACGTTCGCCGCAATTCTTCATCACGTTACGCCATATCCAGCGCAGTTCATACGTCTCGCCGTCCCCGTTATCCACTATCACGGGCTTCGGCACATTATATTCAAGGCAACGGGCATAAATTAACTCCTTTGCCTGTTCTATCGTCGGGATATAACCGAGTTCGGAATCCCTTAAATCCAGCACTAGGAAACACAACTGGATCGCTTCTATCCATTTCTCGCGCTTCGGAAGTTGCCTCCTGATTTCTTCATAACGCTCGCCATTTTCCTTTGTTCTGTAAATCGTCTTTTCTTTAAGTTTACGGAAGCCCCATTTATATTCCGCCGCTGTCGCCCAGAAATCACAGCTATCTATATCAGACCGTCTCAGGAATTTTTCTAGCTCCCCTGTCGAATAGCTGTCATAATAATATGTCCTGTCCGTCCGGCTGTGCTTGTCCGGGTTTTTTCGCTGAACATAAATAAACGTCTCGCCATCACGGACATCATGGTGTGCCATTAGTGCCGCTCTCATACTCATTATTGCTTCATCGCTCAGTGCTGGCGGTTCTGCTGGACGCTCGGTGGGCTTGTTTTTTTTCTTCAGCAAATACCCTCCGCAACGTTCCTTCGCGCTACGGTACTGCTCAATTTCCCACTTCGACAAGTAAAGCCCTACCGCTATTTCGCTCGCGCTGTATCTTTGCCCTGAGCTATATATTAACTGCGTCTCCTCGTTATACGTGAACAGATTTAACTCTACTGTACGATTATTCAGGAAGCCCGGCACTCTCAACATCGCTGTCGCGTTCGTGTGCGCTTCTATAAATTTCCTCTTGGGACTGTTCTCGTCGTCAAGATAATACCCGCCCTCCAAGAACCTGAAAAACCTCTCCGCCAAATATCTCTGTACCTGCTTCCAGACTTCAAGATATTTGCCCTCAAGCGGGTCTCTAAGTATCCATTT
>CALGGR010000233.1 GCA_937915755.1 uncultured Fretibacterium sp.
TCATGACGACAGCATCGCCTCCGGTGGCAGCCGCTGAAGACGGCGCGTTCGTGATGCTGCACTCGGAATTTTTAACGGCTGTTCAGGAACACAAGAAAATTACGGTCGTAGTTTTCGATAATGCTTCGTTCGGCTGCATAAATAATTTGCAAACTGCTCAGGGAAATGCTACTCTATGCACGGAAATGCGATTCCGGAATCCTGAATCCGGAAAACTCGACGGAGATTTCATGCCGGTTGATTACGCCGCGATCGCACGGGCTTACGGGGCAAAATCTTTCACAGTCAGGACGCTTGCAGAACTCGAAAGCGCAATTTCTGAAGCAAAGAAAATCAAGAATGTTCCGGTCTTAATCGACGTAAAAGTTCTGCCGAAATCAATGACCGAAGGCTACGGAGCATGGTGGCGAGTAGGATCAGTAGAGGTAGGCGGAACAGAAGCGAACCGTGCAGCGTGGAAGGTTCACGTAGAGCACGAACAGGCAGCCAGGAAATACTAGGAGGATGATGAACCAGCATGGAGAAGAAATTACGAATAGGCATAATCGGAGCAGGACGTATAGGGAAGCTGCACGCAAACAATCTTGTATCTCGTGTACCTGGAGCGAGTCTTGCGGCTGTATCTGATGTCTATGAACCAGCAGCGAAGGAACTAGCGGAAAAGCTCAACATAGCGAAATACACGAGCGACTATCATGACATACTGAAAGATGCGAACATTGATGCGGTGTTCATATGCTCATCAACGGACACGCATTCTCCTATCTCAATTGAGGCAGCCCAAGCCGGCAAGCATATATTCTGCGAGAAGCCGATTGACCACGACCTAGACAAGATACGAGCAGTGCTAGAGGAAGTGAAGAAGGCCGGAGTGAAGTATCAGGTAGGATTTAATCGCCGCTTTGACCGAAACTTCAAGCATGTGCACGAGGTAGTGCAGTCTGGGGGAATAGGAGATGTCCAGATAGTCAAAGTAACGAGCCGCGACCCAGAAGCTCCCCCGTTAAGCTATGTGAAGGTATCCGGCGGAATATTCGTAGACATGACCATACATGATTTTGACATGGTGCGTTATCTTTCTGGCTCGGAGGTAGAGGAGGTAAGTGCATTCGGAGCCTGCCTAGTGAATCCAGAGATAGGGGAAGCCGGAGACGTTGATACGTGCATAATCACGCTGAAGTTTGCGAACGGAGCGTTAGGAGTGATAGACAATAGCCGTCAAGCAGTCTACGGATATGACCAGCGCATCGAGGTATTCGGGTCTAAGGGATGTATCACAGCGGACAACGAGACGCCTAACAACACGACGCTATACACGAAGGACGCAGTAACGAAGGAGAAGCCGTTATGGTTTTTCTTGGAGCGGTACAATGAGGCGTTCATCACGGAGGAATGTGCTTTTGTTGACTCATGTCTGAATGATAAGGATACAGTAGTAGGAGCATTCGACGGATTGCAGCCAGTCCTAATAGCGATAGCAGCGAAAGAGTCATGCGAGAAGGGCGGAGTACCCGTTAAGGTAATGAAGTAATCTTTGCCCCCGAAAATAATATACGAGGCTTTGACGTTAAAGGTCTTGGCCTCGATATTGTTATGTTTTATTGTGCGGTGTTTAGTCTCTTTCTACAGTACCTTCCCAAGTATCCATAGGTTTCTTTGAGCTTTCTTCGTCATACCAATGAGTAGTTACGGTCTTAGCCCTAGTGTAGAACCTAACGCCGTCCAGGCCAAGAACATGCTGGTCTCCAAAGAATGAGTCCTTATTGCCAGAGAATGGGAAGTAAGCTGAAGGGACAGGAATGCCAACATTAATGCCGACCATGCCGCCGTCAGTTCTCATAGCGAACTCGCGAGCATAATAGCCGCTCTGAGTGAAAATGGAAGAGCCATTAGCGAAGGGGTTAGCATTCATAATAGCGATACCTTCCTCAAAATCTTTGACGCGTTTGATAGCAGTTACCGGCCCAAAAATTTCACAGTCTCCAACCGACATACCCGGCTTGACCTTATCAAGGATAGTCGGTCCAACAAAGAAGCCGTTCTCATAGCCTGGAACTTTATAGCCTCGACCGTCAAGCACCAGTTCCGCGCCTTCATCAACGCCCTTCTGAATCCAGTCGCAAACTTTCTTCTGATGAGA
>CALGGR010000234.1 GCA_937915755.1 uncultured Fretibacterium sp.
CGCTGATACGAACATGGAGGTTATTTCTGCTACGAGTTCTTCTTTCGCGTAGGTCTCGGAGTTCATATCGCTTGAGGTCTCGCGGTTCAGTCGGTCGGGGTGGCCTGTCCAATGCCCCAACTCGTGCAGGGCAGTAGAGTAATAATCCGCCTGACTCCTGAATTGGTCGCGTTCTGGCACTTGAATATAATCTCCCGTCAGGCTGTAAAAGGCTTCGTTCCCTCCGTGCCGGATTTCTGCTCCCGATTCCTTCAAAATTCGTTCCGCTTTTTCGCTCTCCTCGATTGGATTTCGGGCTTTCGGCTCGTATGGGCCTATTCCTTCGATTTGAGAAGCATGAAAAACTACGTAATTTCTTACGAGAACACTTTTCTCTACTTCCTGTTTGCCGTCTGCATCGAGTACGGGGTCGCCGAACTCGTCAACTTTTGGCTTCTCATCGAATTTGTAAAACTCTACGTGCGTCCCTTTTTCGCCCGGCTTCACGTGCCAGCCTTTTTCCTTTGCTTGGTCGAATGTCGCCCATCTTGGGTCTTCTGGATGACCTAATGTCTGACTCTGCATTGCCAGATTTATCGAGTTGATGCCATGATATGAACGGCCACTCACAGCATTAAAAGGCGCGTCCCCGTCCGTCCATGTCCTTTGCCACGGGGCTGTCCCATTCTCCATTGCATCGCACAATTTTTTGACGAGTTCATCGCGGTATTCCTGAGCTTTGGAAGAAATCATAAATTTTTGCCTCCCTCGTTATTCCAGCTTTTGACTTTCTGCTCCCAGTTTTGCCGAGCATGTTTTTCTTCTTCCGGCGTGGGTAGCGTTACAACTCCCTCAAATTCGGGAGCTTCGTCAGGCTCGCCGCTGTCGTCTAAATTCGCTCCGTAATAATCAAGAATTTCTTGCAATTTTTTGTCCATAAATCAATTTCCTCCTTTTTCTTTTACAGGCAAAAATTTTTTACAGGCTTCTTGTCCGGCGGCGCACTTCCTCGCGCTGAACTTTTGCCCGGTGATTTTCGTCCGTGTACGAAATTTTTAACGTCTCTCCCTGCAACGGTGGACGTTCAAGTTTGTCAAGGCGGTGCACAAACAAACTGCGCTGGCCTGATAACTGAATACAGATTCCGCGTTTTTCATCTATATGGACTATTCGCCCGTTGTACTGCTGGTTGTCCATTCGGGGATTTATATAAATTTTGGGATTTTCCGCTAATTTCAATTTTGAAATTTCTTTGATGGTTATAAGCGTGTGTTGCTGGCGCGATTGCCTTAATGCCTGTCTGCGTCGTTCCACTTCCGCCGCTAAATTAGGATTCGCTAGTTTCAGGCCGTATTTCACTGCCGCTGAAATGCAAAGCTCTTTATACTCGGCGTTGCCCGTGATTTCCGTTGCTCCCCACTTCTGATTCGCAAGCTGTAATGCCGCCGCTACGGACTCCTCCGTCAGCTTCCGTTTATTCAGTAAAATTCTTTTGCCCATATCTGAAAAATCTGCCGTGAACGTCCCGCCTCGACAGTACAGAACACTGCTCCCTGCTCCGCGCCGCGCGCTGTAATCTCGTAAATCTAATGCCCTTTGTGGATTTGGGATTTTTATTCCTGACTGCTCCGGCGACAATAGCAACTGACCCGGATAACGGTACACACGGTATAAATCTTCTCGGCTCTGGTCGGCAAGCCAATCTTTGAATGACGGGAATCTTTTCAGAAAATGTGATTTTAATTCCTGCATTTCCTCAGTTTGGCGTTCTCGCAGTTCGAGCTGCTCTTTTCTATGGACAAACGCAAATATACTTCGTAGCTGATTAAGCTCACTGCCCCTACCTTTCCAGCTCTCGGAAAAAATTTCGCTTCTACGATTCTTTTGCCGCCAGTACAAATTTTCACGTTCCTGTTTTTGACGAGCTTTTAATTTTTTTATCGCTGAGGTTTTACTTTCTAAATAGTGATTCCTTTCAGCTTGATACTCTTCCCATGATGATTTTTTTGCAGGAGTTTTTGATTGGACAAAAATATCGCCTCGAATTTCTTTGTCCTGATTTTGAATAATTACGTCATTTTTCCTCTCCTGATATTTGCCAAGCCTCTGCTCTAACTTTGAAAAGCTGCTGTTTCGAGACACATTAGACAGCTTCACAGCTTTGTCGCCATATTTCAAAACTGCTCCGTTCCATTTGCGTTCAAATTCAAATCCTTTGGACGCTAATTTTTCATGTAACTCGTCCCAATTTGCCGCTGTCTCTAAAATTGTCGCAAGTTCTCTTTTGGCCTTTCGTTCAAGACTTTCAAGACCTGTATGAACTTCTATGTCCCGCGCCTTTTGCGATACTTCAGGAATTGAAACTTCCTTTTTCTCCAAAATCTGTCCTGATGAATTTACTTCATAGCGTCCAGTCTGTTCGATTTCCCAGCCTTGTGAAATTTCAATTTTTCGTGCCGCTCGTTCAAGGGCTTTTTTTGTCCAGCCTCCGGCGGCTCGAACAGCCCGAAACGTATCCGGCGATATTCGGTTCACTGCCACATGAACATGTAAATTGTCTGTGTCGGATTGCAATGCCCATAACGCCTGACAGTCCTGCAAGTCTAATTCTTTCAGCGCAATATTCACTGCCTCATCGACTTGTTCATTCGTCGGACTCTCATAATCTCGCCACGACAAAATAAAATGAAGCACGGGATTTTTGCACCTGACATTTTCATACGACAGCCCTTCCATTTCTAAATACGCTTTTTCGGGCGGCGAATTGAGATTCTTCGTACCTACGTGAAGCACTGAATCTTTTGCGTGTCCTGTTACTCCAAGACAATAATTTACTAAACTCTTAAAACTGCTTTTACCGTCTCTGCGGTGCGGGGGAACTTTCGCTATCATTCAAAATTATCCTTTCCAATCCTCTGATGAATGAATTTATATTGTCCAGTGCGGCCGCCATTTTCTCGCTGTACATTCCGTGCGATTCATTAAAAATATATTTCAGCAATCCTCCCTGACGGCGCAATTCAGACAACATCTTTTTCTCGATTCTTGACGGAACATAACGTCCATAAACTCGACGGCGAATGTACTCCGAAATTGACAAGCCTGACACTTCCGCCTGTTCCTGAATCTGACTCCGCTCTTTCGGCGTTACTCGGATATTTATGTGGTCTGTCAAAAATTCCCCGTTCAAACTTCATTCCTCCTTTGAAAATTTTTTCGGGTTCAGGGTCATTTTCCCTGACAAGCGCGTGAGAGACTGTTCACAGCCGATTTCGTTCGTCGCACCTTGTTGCAAACTTACGCAGTGAGTTTGTTTTACAAGTGCCCGCTTGTCCCCTTTCGCTCCTTTGCCCCTACAAATCTTTTTGGAGTATAAACGCCCCTCTAAAAATATGACAAAAAGTCATAAATTCAGACCACGTGCTATTTTGTCCTTAATTCAGTATGGCGTTGCGCTAAACATAAATTAAAAAAAGGAGGGATTTTCGTGTTAGCCGCTACTGTAAAAGTTGGAGGAAGAAATTTTGTTCAGGTTGAAGTCTTGCAGGCTATAAAGACTCATCTGGATCACCTTCCCGCTAAACAAAAAACTATGCTCGAATTTAGGGACGCGGCTGTGTTCTTATATCCATGTATTAAAGGAGCGGTTCAGAAAAACTATACAAAAGACGAAATTCTGCAAATCATCATCAAAGAAGGATGGGAAATTACCCAAAATTCTTTCCGCTACTTATGGAGTCTTTTCCTGTCTGAAGATGAAAACCCCAGCAAAAAGAAATCTCACGTCAGGTCTGCCGGAAAAACAAAAGCTGAAAAATCTAATTCGGCTATTGAAGGGAATAAGAATAATGCCCCAGAAAGTTTAGAAACAATTTCCGTTCCAGTTGCTGACAAAGAAAATGACGAAACAAATGAGGCTTCTTTATCTCCTGAGATTTTAACTTCATCGAAAAATAATGCGGCTTCCGACAAAAATGACACGGATACTCAGCCGCAAAGCAGTGCGCACTTTGAACTGTCGCCCGATACGGAGGACTTATAAATTATGAGCAATAATTCGTCGCTATTTTTGTACTTTATCGGGGGCAGTAAAGGCGGTGTCGGCAAAAGTATTCTCAGTATGCTTCTCGCTGATTTTTTAACGAAATCCAAAGAGCGGAAAATCATTCTCGTTGAAAGCGATACAAGCAACCCTGATGTCGGCAAAACTTTTACGCATAATGATGACGTTGAAGTTATTTCCCTGTCTCTTGACAATGCGGACGGCTGGATCGAACTCGTCAACTACTCTGAGGCTAACAAAAAAGACATCGTTATAAATTCTGCCGCTCGGTCGGGGGAAGCTGTTGAAAAATTCGGCGGCACTTTAATCGGCTCTCTGGAGGAACTTCACAGGGATTTAATTTCTTTCTGGGTTATTAACCGTCAAAGAGACAGCATTGAACTTCTCAAAAAATACATGGACGTTGTTCCCGGTGAACTGCATGTTGTCAGAAATACTTTTTACGGTGAGCCTCAAAAATTTGAGCTGTTCAATAACTCAAAAACTAAAGTCGAGGCTGAAAAACGCGGGGCTACTATCGACTTCCCTGACCTTGCTGACCGTGTTACCGATGATTTGTACTCTAAACGGCTTTCCATTGCTAAAGCTGCCGAAGAAATGCCGCTTGGTAATCGCGCTGAACTTAAACGCTGGCGGTCTATCGGCTGGAAAATGTTTGAGGATATTGGCATTGGCAACAGTACCACGCAAAAGCAAGAAAAATCCTCTAAGAAAAGTGAGCAGTCCTGATTATGGATACGATACAGGAATTTAACAAAACAAATGAGGACAGCAAACAAAATTTTGAGGACTTCGGAAGCAAACAAGCTGAGGCCGTCTTTTCTTCTTTCTTCGGAGACTTTACTGAAGAAGAGCAGAACATTCTTCGGGACTTTGGGGCTAAATTTAATATTCGGTCTAACGACGCTATCTGGTCGATTGTCGGCATTTTTATTATTTTTGGCCGTATCAATAACAAACTCCCTCAAAAAATTAAAACTGCTTTTGCTGAAAGTAAAGATGACTTTATCGAATTTATGAAAAAAGTCGCAGCTGATTCTGTTGAACTCGAAACAAAAAAAGCTCAGTCAACTCTCGCTGAAACTTTATCGCAAATTTCTCAGGAATTTTTTAATCAGCAGAGAAAAAAAATTTGGCTTTATGACTTTTTTGTTCCGCTGGCATGTTCTTGTTTAGGGATTTTTTGCCTGTGTCTTATTTCATTTATTGGCGGTGCGGCTACTATTGGCAAGGGCTGGGGACATTCTCCCATTGACGCTCTGTTTAACGCTCCGGCTGGCTGGATTATTCCTCTCGCCCTTATTCCTGTTGGCGGCTTTGCTTTATTTCGCGGACTCACGGAACAGGGACGGGCTAAATATATCAATCTTACAGCCGCTTTTTTTGTAGCAGTTTTGGTTTTATGCGCCCTTTCTCACATTCTTTAGAAAAATTTTCCGCGCAGAAATTACGTGTTTTTGCGCTTTCTAAAGGAGTGTAGTAGTCAATGAAAAGGGCTTTCGGCAACGTTTTATATGAACTGAGAATGGAAGCTAACTTAACTCAGGTCGATTTGGCTAAAAGTTCAGGGTTATCCCAATCAGCGGTTTCACGGCTAGAAAGCGGTTATAGATGGCCGGAATTAAAAACCATGAAACGAATCAGTTATGCGCTCAACATTACTGTAGAAAATCTCATGACGATGATGGTTAAAGAACTTGGGAAACCTGACGCAAAACATTGGGAATCTTTGAAAGATGACGAGGAGGACGATGAAAACGAGTGAATTAACTAATACCAATGACGAAGTTATCAGGCGCAATCTTGAAAAACTCCGCCGCGAAATGGGCGAAACTATCAGAAACGCTATGGACGACCCGCAGGTCATTGAAATTATGCTTAACCCGGACGGTAAGGTCTGGATTGATAAAATCGGTTCAGGCATGGAATTTCTATGCGATATGTCTCCCGTTCAGGCTTTGCAAATGCTCGGCACTGTCGCTCACATGCTCGGCACTGTCATTAACTATCACAACCCTAAAGTCGAGGGCGAACTTCCCGGTGATGGCAGTCGTGTCGAGGGCGTTATTCAGCCTGTCGTTCATAATCCCGTTTTTAACATTCGCAAAAAGGCATCAGCTATTTTTTCACTTGCCGAATACATCAAATCTGGACGCGCTGACGATAAGGATATCCAAATTCTCTGTGAGGCGATTTCATCACGCAAAAATATTCTCGTCGTCGGAGGCACTGGCACGGGTAAAACCACTTTCGTCAATGCAATTATCAATGAAATGAAGACTTTAACCCCGCAACATCGATTATTGATTCTTGAAGATACTCTTGAACTGCAATGTTCTATGGATAATTTCGTCTCCATGCGCACAACTTCTGACATGTCCATGCAGGATTTATTGAAAATTACCATGCGACAAAGGCCCGACAGAATAATCATCGGTGAGGTCAGAGGTAAAGAAGCTCTCGATATGCTTAAGGCTTGGAACACTGGACATCCCGGCGGAGTCTGTACCGTTCACGCTAATGACGCTCGAGCTGGTCTGTTACGTATTGAACAGCTTATCTCTGAAGTCTCTCAAAGTCCCATGCGAGACCTTATTGCTGAGGCTATTGATGTCGTCGTCTTCCTCATCAGAGACCCACATATCGGCCCAAAACTCTCGGAACTTGTTGCTGTTGACGGCGTTTATGACGGTCAATACGTCTTCCATGACTTAAAGGAGGTGATTTCTTGAGTATAAAAATGTCCAGCATGGCGCGGTTTGTTTTTCTTAATATTTTTAATAATGAAAGGAGTTTCTAATTATGAATAACAATCGTATTTCTTTATGGCTTTTTGAACGCAGGGCGGCCATTCTCACGGTCGTTGTACTCGTGGCCTTGCTCTGCTCCCCTGTCGCGGCTCTGGCAAGCAACAATGACTTGCCTTGGAACACTGCTCTCGACAAACTCGTTAATGCTTTCTCCGGCAGAACTGCTCTCCTCGTCTCTATGGTCGGCATTTTCTTCGCGGGCGGTATGTTGATTTTCGGCGGCGACTTGGGCAATTTCGGCAAAATGGTCATGATGATTGTTCTCGTCGGTTCTATGATGGGCGCACTATCTACCATCGCAAGCAATTTCATCACCACTGAGGGCTGTCTGATTTTATGATGCTACATAACGACGAAGAAATCAGGGTTATTCCTGTGCGCAAAAGTCTCACACGTCCTCAACTCATCTGCGGCTGTGATCGTATTCTGTTCCTGCTGTTAATGCTGTTCTGTATTGCGTTAATTTTTCCCGGCGGGCTGGGGTCGGGTAATTACGTCAATGTCTTAATCGGCATAGCCTTTTTCTTTTTTGGCGTTCAGGTTTTGGCTGTCCTCGCTAAGTACGACCCGTTGTTCAGTCAGATTTTCAGCAGGGCGGTAAAGTATCAGGACACTTACGTCGCTTCGTCCCGCTTTTCAAGACAGGATAAGAAATATTGAACGCATATCTGAATCCGTGCGGCTGTCTCATCGCAACCGCACTTTATTCTCATTTTTTACAGGAAGGAGGATTTTTATCTTGGCTCGTTTTTCTGACGGCGACGGCTTTGCTGAACTTCTCAATTTCTCGCACATGGTAGCTCCTGAAGTTTTAGGACTTAAAAACGGCGGCTTTCTTGCTGGATTCTGGCTCACCGGCCCGGATATTGAAAGCTCCACTGTTCAGGAACTTGAACATTTAAGCGAAATGATGGCTCGCGCTATCAATCAGCTCGATATGCGCTGGTGCATTCACTTTGAGTTCTTCAGACGTGAGGCTCATAATTACCCCGATGGGAATTTCAAGGAGACCACTACAAAACTCATTGACATGGAGCGTCTTGCTCAGTTCAAACAGGAGCAGGGACATTTTGAATCCATTCAGGCCATTTTTATTACATACGTCCCGCCTACTTTTGAGAAAAGTCCGCTTCTGCAACGTATTAAAAAATTTTTGTTCGGCTCGGACACTGAAAATGAAGATGAAGTTGTTGAAAAACAGCTTGAACGTTTCGAGGAAGTTATACGCGGTCTTAAAGATTCTTTAAGCCTCATTATGAAGGTTCAGCGTATGACTTTTCACCCTGATAATGTTCCTGATCCATATTCGGGAACTTCAGAAATTCTTGAAGCTGTAAATGCCTGCGTCAATGGCAACTGGCATCCTATAAGGCTTCCGGCTTTCCCGTACTATCTGGACTGCACTCTCGCTAAAGACTGCATTAACGGCAAAAATCTTGAATACAATAACGAGTTTGTGCAGTGCGTTTCGCTCGTCAATTATCCGGCTGGCACTTTCCCGTCTATTCTCTCGGATTTACAGGCTTTGCCCATTTCTTTCAGGTGGTCTAACCGCTTCATCTTA
>CALGGR010000235.1 GCA_937915755.1 uncultured Fretibacterium sp.
ATGGCTACACTATCACTTCTCGCGGCTGTCATAATCACTGCTGGTTCTGCTCCGTCCCTAAACGTGAAGGCTTTTTGCGCGAGCTTCCCATTACTGATGGCTGGAATTTGCTTGATAATAATTCCTTGCTTCTTCTGAAAAACATATCAGAGCCGTTTTTTTGACATGCTTAAACACCAGAAGCAAAGGCCACAATTTACGGGCGGGATCGAGGCTAAACTCCTTCAATCTTGGCACATCGAACTGTTCAGAAAAGTCAAACCTAAACAGATTTTTATCCCGGCGATTCTTTCGACTTCGCTACTAAACGTCTCGAAACTGTAAAAACTCTCGGTCTCTGTCCTATGGCCATGCTTTACAGAGACTTCAAAGGTGATACTATCCCGAATGTCGCAGATTCCAACGTTCTTGGGCTAGACCCGCTGCTATCTACTCTCCAAATTGGCACTACCCTTTACTGCCTTAAACTCTACAGCGTCTTGGCCAGCATTTGTACTCGTTTCAGCGTTAAGCCTGTACAAACTGCTATCTCATCCAATGTCAGCTTGCCCATCTCTAGGAGTTTCAGTACAAGGCTTTCCTTTTCCTTATTCGCCGCTTTTGCTTCTGCTTCTTTTACAGCTTGAGCCTGTCGCTCCTCAAAATAATCACTCACTATTGACACTCCTTCCTCGTCTTCCTTCAAGTATTTTACTCGCTCTGATAATCTCGGCAAGTACATCTCTTCCGCTTTCGTACAACGAAAATCATGTATCAGCTTCCAGATTTCTGTTCCGTCATCCTCCGCTGAGCCGTTGATATATATCGTGTGCGAGCCGTCATCTACAAGGTCTAACTCTCCGTCTATATACTTGTGGATTGTGTAAATACTTTTCCCTCGCTTCAGTACATCCTCTTCCGTTATAAATATCACATAGCACTCTGGCAATTCTTTGAAGTCTTGTCCGGCTTTCAGACTATGCACATCTATCATTCCCATATGGAAACGCGCTCGGCGGAGGTCAGCTCCCTCGTTCGACTGTTGGATTTCTATATTGTACCTAGTCCCTTTGCTGTCTTCCGCATACACATCTAGATATATTGAACGCTTGAATCCCTGAAGCATCCTCTGCGTCTGCGCTGTCTTCACTATCAAATCTGGTTTCCCTAGTATCACACGCAAAATTTCTTCTACACACCCTAGATTCCCCTCTAAGGCTAAATTCATGAACGCATTATTCATCAGCGACAGTTGCCCTATCTGTTCAAGAATTTCGTGGCTAATCTTCATAGTTTTACGTTTCTTCTTCACTCTTCTTGACATCTTTTCACCTCTCTATTTTTTATTATTCTTGTACTTTACTCGCTATTGTCAAGAGATTTTTCTCATTTGCCTCAACTTTTGTTCTAAATTTTTTACATTTTCAACTTATTGCATTTACAATTTCTAAAGTCTTGACATTTATTATAATATCATACTTAGCATATATTTCACCACACCATGCACTACTTCTTGACTATACTTCCTAACTTATAAATGTTATACTTTCTAAAGTTAATACATGAAAGGAGGTTACTTCATGCAAATTATCAGTATCGTCAATAAAAAGGGCGGGGTCGCTAAAACTACTACTGCTCTCGCTCTCGCTAGTGGCCTGTCAAAACGTCATTTCCATGTCCTTGCTATTGACTGCGATGCTCAGGCTAATTTCTCTAAAGCTAGTTGTGGTGAGGATGACGTTATCGGAACTTTCGACATTCTTACTGGCAAGGAAAATATCAACGAGGCCATTCAACAACTTCCTTTTTACGACCTCATCGGTGCTGATAAAAGACTCAGTTCTATTGATGTCGCACTCAACAAGCCGGGACGCGAATTTATGCTCAAAAAGGCTCTCTCTCAACTGAATACTGCTTATGATTTCTGCGTTATCGATAATCCTCCCGCTCTCAATGTCGCTGTCGCCAATTCTCTCGCCGCTTCAAACAAAATCATCATTTGCTCGTCTGCTGAGGCTTTCGCTCTTGATGGTCTCATGGAACTTTCCGCTACTATCGATGACATTCATCAGTTCATGAATCCTTCTCTCATTATTGACGGCATTCTCATCACCATCTTCAATCATAGAACTATCATCGGACAACACATTAAGGAACAACTCTCAAGAATAGCTCGCGTCATGAATACTAAGGTCTACAATACTATCATTCGCAGGTGCAACTCCATTAGCGTTTCTCAGTCTGACCGCAAAACTATCTTCGACTTCCCAAAAAGTAACGCGGCTATTGATTACGGCTACTTCATTGATGAATTTTTAGGAGGTAACATTTATGGTTAAGAAAAGAGAATTTGCGTCTGACTCAGATGTTTTTCGTTTCATCTCTCGCAAAAAAAATCCTGTTGATACTCAAGACACAAACACAAGACAACAGGTTACTATCTACCCGGACAAGAACTTACTGGATAATGTCAAAATCCTCGCTAAGGTCAAGGATATGAATCTTAACTCTATGCTTCTCGCCCTCATCAGGGAAGCCATGACTAATGAACAGTACCAGAAAATCATTCACGCATACATACAGATGAAAGAATTAACGTTATAACTTTTACACATTAACATGAAGAAACTCAACAAGAAGAAGGTTTCCGCATGAAGTGTGAACTCATACATGACCATTTTCAGAACTTCCGCTCTTACGGTCTCCCGAAAGCGCAGCTCATCATCGCTGACATTCCGTATAACATTTCGGCAGACTTCTACGCCTCCCGGCCTAGCCGGTGGAAAGACGGCAAGATTGAGAACGGCGCGAGCTGTGTCGCGGGCAAGGCTGCTTTCAATTCGGATTACGCTTTCAATCTCGCTGAGTATTTTCATTTCTGCTCCCGCATGTTGAGGAAAGAGCCGCAAAAGGGCGAGAAGGACGCTCCGTGCATGATTGTCTTCTGTTCCTTTGAGCAAATCTCGGAAGTCATCGCACAAGCTCAAAAGCATGGATTCAAACACTCCATTCCGCTCGTCTTCATCAAAAGCTCTGGATTTACGGAGAATGCGAATATGACGGGCGCACGTTTTATGTTGTTGACACTGGCGGGATATTCGGCGAGGATACGGACTTCAGCGCGGGGATAAAGTCTCACGTTGAAGCGGCTGTGAATGAATGCAACGCTGTGATTTTTCTTGCTGACGGGAAATCGGGCATCACCGGCTCTGATGCTGAAAGTATATTACTGCTCACAGGCTGAAGGAGTTCCGCCGACATTTATATTTTTCGTGAATAATCCTGCTCTCGTGAATAACGGCTTTGAGAAGCACGTGAAAAATAAAAATGTTCGTAAAGGAGTGAGTGATATTATGGGCGGTCAGGTTCTTGAACACAAAGGCAAAACTATCTACAACGCGGGTATTAAAGAAGGTATCGCGCTGGGTGAAGAACGCGGAATGCGGAAAGCTAATCTTGAAACCGCCAGACGCTTGCGCGATATGGGCATGAGCGACAACGATATACACAAAGCTACTAATATCTCGTTTGATGACCTGCAAATGCTCTAATTTAAGCTACATACTGCTAATCACCGCGAAAAGATATATTTTATGGACAAACCTCAATGCACCATCGAATAAATTACATACTGCGATGAGAATAACGGCTATTCCGTCATCAGGTGCATTTCTAGTACTTACCGCGACTCTTTTGAAAAACAGAGGGCAGGATAAGCCTGTCCCCCTGTGTGTTATTAATGTGATTTGCGCCTCAAAAGCAATGCCAGTCCCGAAAAAACGAATGCTAAAACAGTACCTGTGTTCCAAAGAGTATCACATCCGCTACTACTGTTGTTAATAGTCAAAGTGCTAGTCGGGTGAATTGTGTACTCCCATATTGCAACATCGCTGTCATCGCAAGTCTCCCTGTCGCCCTTCGTGTAGGCAAGAAGAATGAAATCCGTTGATGAGGTAATACTTTCTCCTAGCGTGATAGATCCCGTGTACTTGAGATTCGGCTCAATCTCAGCACTGGAGGTGGAGATACAATAGTATATCTCGCGATTTCCGACATCTGCGCTCAAGATTATTGTCTGAGGGCCATCGTATTCACCATTCGGAAGCGAGGCGGACGGAGCGGGCAGGTTAGGGATGCCGGCCTCGTAAACACAGCTCGTTAATGTGGTATCCACCCATTCAGCAAGCGTTGCGCCATCCGGCAGTGATACTTTTCCGTCTGTCACCCATATGATTGGCTCGATGGGGTGCGAATCCGTATACTCATTCAGCTCCACCCAATCGCTGCTATCATCATTAGGGTCTTCATGAACATAGTACGTGGTTTTCTCATCCCAGTCTATAGCCCTGTCTTCTGACGTGCCATCAGAGTAATAAACAGTTACCGTTTTAGGCAGGTATGCTTCTATCGCACCATGTTCGACAAAAACATCAGGGATTTCACCAACGCCTATAATAACCTTGCCGCTAGTACTAGCAACAAGACTGTTAGTACGTCTGCCTTCCGCAGTGGTGAAGCTGACAGCGGACACGAACGGGGACACAATCTCTTTATCGTAAAGCGAATCCTGAGCGCGAAGCCATGCCAAAGTTACCTCAGGGTAATGGTTCATACCGATGTTATGCGCGTTTGCGATAAACGTCAATAGCTGGCTTAGTCCGCTGGTTCCGTGAAGCTCGCTCTGGTAATCCGCTGCAGCATAGGTCAGAAGAAACTCCATGAGAACCGGCATATCAGTCCGCAACAATTTTTCCTTCTCTGGTGCTTCCAGATTAAGCGGGACAAAACAATTACTGTCATCCAGCCAATGTACCGCTTTCATGATGTAGTATTCTTTGTACGGCCACTGCGGTTCGTTCCATTTTCGCAGAGGATAGACTATCAGCTCAAGCAGTTCTTTCCACTTGTTAATACCAGCGTTATTCCAGAATGATTTTAAGTTGTCTCCAAACGCTTTCGTCTCTCCTGTCGTACTGCCATAGAGAATCGACATACAATCACGCAGTGCGCCCTGAATGTTGCCGTCGATAAGGTAGCCCATGTCGAGGTCATGTCCGTCTTTCGCATTGTAGTATTCGCGGGTCATCCCCGTCCATTCGCACAGATTCTTGACAAACTCGTCAAGAAAATCGTCCATGTACATTTTCTCTCCCCTGCGGAAAAGAAGGTTTGTACGCAACAGCCTGAGATCCAGCCCCCAGACGGTGAACTTGTCATCAAACGCGAATTGATTGTTGATCACGGAAAGCTGCTCCGCCATCTTTTGATAAACCGAAATGTAGTTGCCTGTATCCGTCTTGTAGAACTCGTTGTCGTGTTTGTTGCCGTCGTTCCCCTCAACGATAGAGCCAGCGTCCGAACCCGGAAGATAATGATCTACACCATAACGCTTGAAATCCATAAATCCGGGTGCCACTCTTGGCACAATATCGTTGCGGTTGATGATGCTGTGAATACAGTTGTAGTTTGAGCCGCTCTTCTCCGCTGTCTTCCAGCCGCCCATGGGTGCCTCGACGCAGTAAGCGAAAATCTTGTTACCTGAAGCAGCATAGGAATCAACCAAACGTTTGGCCGCAAGATTCGTTGTTGCCCCCGCGCGCGAATATCCTGCAATCCAAAAAACAACATCGCCGCTGGTAATTTCGGAACTTAAATTTTGCTGCTCGATATATTTCTTAACTTCGGAAAAAACAATCTGCGCTGCTGTAGAAAATCCCTTGGCTTCACCATCATTTTCCCGTTCCGTACCTAGTGTAACATTGCTTGTCCATTCTCTTTCGTAGTTGGATCCCCGGATTGCAATGGGAATAAGGGTGCGGCCGTATGTCAGAGTCTTTTTCCCGATAGTTACACCTATGCTGTCGGTCTGAGGCCGAACCGTATTGTAGTAGTTGACGTAAATATCCGATTCCGACACCCCGATGTCCTTCATGTACTGTAGAACGTTCCTGTTCTTGTTAGAATAATCCGCGTCTGGTCCTGTCGCCCCTTCATTGGAGTAGAAGGCCGCCATTGCCATGCACAGGGAGGCCGTTGCAAGGTGGTTGTTGTAAACATAGGGATCTTCCGCGAAAAAGCCCTCCGAGAAAAAGAACGCCGCCGGTATGTCCTTCATTGCGCCGTTAATAGGTACCTCTGACGGGAAGCTGAAAACGCCTCGATAAAGCTTGTAAGCAGTGCCGCCAACCGTGTACCCTTCGCTGACTTCCGTCATTGCCGAAAAAGATGGCATAGCCGAAAATGTCATGACTGCCGCCAGTAACACAATAATAAACTTTCTCATCTTGAAATGTCCTCTGCTTTCATCTGAAAAAATAGGGGCAGGACAAGCCCGTCCCCTATGCTTCATTAACGTGATTTTCGCCTTAAAAGCCATGCCAGCCCCGGCAACACTAAAGCAAATCCAGTACCCCAAAGGGTATTGCACCCGCTGCTGCTGGAACTGCTGCTTCTTCCCGTGGCCGCCGTAACATTCAGGCCATCGACAGCCCCGTTAGCTCCACCGTCAATCGGAGAGAAGTAGAGCAGCATATGATGCCCGGCCGGAATCTTTGCGACTTCCCCAACCTTCTCGCTCTCACCCATATCAGCGTAGGTCAGCTTGTCGATGTCGATTGTCGCCTTTCCGCCGTCCGCCGTTGTTACCTCGAAGGGGCCATAGACAGGAAAATCTGCGTCCAGTTCATCGGTAAACTCGTAGCTTAGGAACAGATCAGGCTTGTAACCAATAGGGTACAGCGGAAGAATATCGCCGGAGGGCATACGCTCACCCCACTTGCTAGACTCGCTGCTCTCCCCGTACAGAACGTCCTCAGTGTACATGAGGTAGATTGTGAAGTTCTCTCCTTCCGCAATGGGTTTCCCGTCCGTTCCGCCCAAAGTCAGGGTGAACTTCCGCCCCGCTGGAATGTTGACGTTCAGTGCTTCGTTGATGTCAGGACTAACGTTTATATCCCTCATGAAGGAGTCCATATCCTGCACAGGAACGCCGTCGATTGTCTGGTCTGTGTCCCTGCCGTCATCGTCCTCCGCCGTACCCTCCATGAAAGCGATGATGCAGGGTGTAACGAACTGAGATTCCTCACCGTTTTTCATCTGAACGCCGTCAAACCAATCCGCGCCGTTCTCGGAGACGAAGCCAGTGCCGTCGTAAAGCTCTGCAAAATCCGTCCAGCCGTCTACCTTAGCCATCGTTGCTATAGGGTAGGCGTATTGCGGATTCACTGCTTTCTGGACGATGGAGAAGTACTGCCCTGCGTCAAGTGCGAGGTCAGGAACAGATACAGTGTGATAGCCGGCGTAGGGGTATGTCTTCGCTGCCACAGTCCGAACGGCTGTCTGCCCGGAAGTCAGGGTTGAGGCTGTTGGCTTCTCGTCATAGACATAGACGGAAAACTCCGCTGAGGCGTTGTTATCGGTGGTGTAGAACCCGATCTCCTTCAGCGTTCCGCCGTTACTACCGACTTTGAAGACGCTTGCGCCGTAGAACGTTTTGTTTCCTTCCCCCATACCCCAGTCAACGCACCAGCCTAAATCGCTGTGAGTATAAGGGGTAAGGCTGTCCGCCGGAGCCATCGAGAAAGCCGTGCCGAAGCCAATATCCTGCTCGTAGGAGATCCAGAAATAGCCCCTCCCGTTATCCTCGCCCCAACTGTTGCGGATAAGCCATGCGCCGGGATTCGAGGGTCTAGCATTGCCATTGCCGTCATCTTCCGTGAAGTTCTCCACAGCGTAGTCGTCGTCCCAGCCGATGAGTGCTACGGCATGGCCGCCCTCACTGCCGGTGTAGTAGTACGCATCGTTGCTGTTGATTGTTCCGTCAGCTTTATAAGAAATATAAAGCGCACCCTTGTCCATGATAAGCTGTTTGATGGCGTTCTGGTTATCCTTGAACAGCTTTTTAGTGTTGCCCTCGTTGCTCTCGTCAAGCATATACACAGAAGCGGCGTAGGCAGCCTCCTTCAGCCTCAGAACTGACCTGTAATCATTCGGCATTTTACCGCTGAGGTTAGTCTCGCAATATGTATTGGTACGCTTCTCTATCTCCTGCTCAACTTCCGCTATCTGTGCTTTGGTAAGATCATCAGGGTCAAAGCCGAGTTCCTTAGCAACAGCATCAAAACTGATGGCCGTTCCGATGTAGTGTAAATCGGACTCATTGACAGGCCCCCAGTTCTTGCCGCGAGACAGAACCGCCATAGGAACAGACGGAAAAGCTCCGGTGTTCAGAGCCTCATTGCCCGTTGGATTGAGTATATCCTTCGCCCTGTCGTTGGCGAAACGCTGTTCCATCTTAGGTGCCATGACGCTGAACCAAGCCAAGTGCATCTCCGACAGATCCACTTCCTCTGGTGTAGTGCCGATGCCGTCAATGGCGGAGGTGATGTAGCCGTCGGTACTGCGCCCGTTAATCTGAAGCAGATAGTTTGTCTCCATAGCCGCAACAGTTGCGAATGCCCAGCATGTTCCCCAGCTTGACTGGTTGCGGAGGGGCGGCACAACGTCCCAGCTACGCAGATCAAACTTTTCCGGCAATTCAGCCGCTACACGCACAGGGTTGCCGGCCAAGTGCGCTAGGTTCAGCGGTGAAGGCCGGACACCGTAATTCCGAGCCGCCGTAGTACCATTGCCAGCAGCACGGATTTTTGCCTGATTTTCCCTCCATTTCAGGAACTCAGGGGACAGCGGAGCCATGCCCGACTTTGAAGAACCCGCCGCCCATGCTTCGAGAGCTGAAAGAGTCAGCACCGATGCTGTCAAAAGAAACGCGAAAATTTTTCTGTTAATCATAAATATTCCTCCTCGTTCATTATCGTTTGCGACTAATCATCGTGGCCGAAAGCGCAAGAAGCATCAATCCTCCCTGCACACTCCCGCAGCCGCTTCCAGAACTGCCGACACCTGTAACCTGTCCAGTCTCAGAGCCTGAACCTGCCTTAGTGTCGAATGTCAGTGTCCTCTCATCACTCCATGTTACTCCGTCCGATGATGTCTGAACGGGAATGCTGTACTCTCCCTCAAGAGTCTTTCCCGCAATCGTGCTTACCGTTACGGTGATTCTCCCAGTCGCAACAGTCACGGCATCTGAAGGACTCATCGTGATGTTGAGAAGGTCATCAGCCGCCGCTCCGAATATATACGCCGATGATTTCACTGTTACATCTCCTATCCTCCACAGCACAGGCGAGGAAGCCTCAATAACATAGCTCCGTGTGATTACGTCCTTCACGAGATTTTCCGCAGGAGTTTCACCGGATACATCGCCATTGTTGCCGCCGGGTTCAGTGTCGTCATTCTTCGGGGTATCAGGAGTATTAGTGCCACTGCCGAGCCTCTCGTCAAGAAGATACTCAACCGATGAGTCTCCGTCACTAACAACAAGCCTAAGATTTCTTCCGTTCTTTATCTCGTCCTCATTGAGTATGAACGTGAAGTATATGTTGTCGCCCTTCGCTATGACAGGGAACATCTCGCTCTCGAAACTAACCTCATAATCGCCTTCATCATCGGTGAAATCCATCACAATATCCGCCCAGACATCATGGCGGACATCATCACTGCTGTAGGTTAATGACACCGCGAACTCAGTATCACCGTCAACCATCTCTGAGAAGTCGGTCTTGTCGTCCCAGTCTCCCCACTCGCTCCAGTCATCATACTCATCATCAGTCTCAGCCGACGCAAAGAATGATGCCGCTTTTGTAGTCTTCTTCGCGCTCCTTGCCTTGTACTTCATGACAAAATCACGCGCTATCATCTGGGCTGAAGTGTCAGAGCCGTGCGATATTCCGAACGGGAAATACCCTGTGTTGTTGCCATCGGGAGTCTTCGCAGTCCACGCTTCATGTACCTCGTCAATCTTGTTGTCAGGGTCAATAACAACGTATAACTCATACGCTCCCTGCGCAAGTGCTGGAACATTATCCCAGTTGAAGCGGACTAATGCCTTGTTGTTCTCAGTGCCTTTCGTCCAGCCGCCAATATTGTTTGTACCGGCTACAGGCTCGCCGATTAACGTACCGTTCTCATTGCTTCCAGCCTTTCTGTAATACAGCTTCATAGGAACTGTGAGACTCTTTGCACCCTCTGACGGTAAAAAGCTGGCGTTGTAGATTGGAATCTGAATCTCATAGCTCAGTCCGGGATAAACGATATTGTTCGCATAGGCCGCCTGAGTCTTGCTGTAGATTCGTACTCCCCTGAGCTTCATTGCGTTGCGTTCAGTTCGCGGGAGAATCTGCTTTGACTTCCCGATTTCCTGCTTGCCATCAACAAACACATACCTGTCGGGCATTACAAGCGCAGGGTCAGGCTTCTTCCAGTAAGGCGAGTCAGAACCCCAAAGTTTTGCGGTGTTCGGGAGGTCGGTAACAGCAAATCCAGCCGTCATTATCCCGCTCTCGTCAACGTACAAGTCAAACTGTGAGCTGAATGTTACATCGCGCCAATCGAAAGCCTTGCTCGGATCTGGGTAAACTACCTCGATTTCCTCCGTGCTGTCGAACTTCTTGCTGAATGTCTCAGTGTTAGTGTTCGGGCGCATGTCCGATGATTGACCCCTAAGAGTCTTCACAGTCCCCACTACTTTCGAGAACTGGCCGTATGATGTTACCTGCCGCGATTTGCTCTCGGATTTCCCCGTCGTAGTCGCAACACTGGCCTTGTGCTTCTCCTGGTTCGTTGAGTACGATATGGGCATCACTCTGGGTATCAGGCTGAACTGCCGCGTAGAATATCCCGGTATCGCGCCCAGCGTTGTTGGGTAAGAGAAGAGATTTCCTTCCTCATGCGTCGCCTGATAGAGAGGGTTATCCGCGTTAGCTCCCTGCCTCGTAGTCGTGGACTTGCTTGACCCTACTGAAGGTTCGTCCGGCGCAATGAGAGTGATATATACATCTCCTGAGGCGGCCTTTGCGTTACCGTTCTGACGTTCGCCTATAAGCCATGACGGTACAGGCTTCTTCACGGGATAACGCCATACATGCGTCTTCGTTACGTAAAAGAGCTGTGAGTCAGTCTTACCGGCCTCGATAGTGTTTGTGTAGCCGACTGACTTGCTTGAGTTTGTGAGTTTGGTCTCAGTCGCCTTGATTTTGTCGGTTAAGTTGTCGAGAAGCCCTGTGATTTTGTCCCCTGCTGTCTTGCTGCCTGTCAGATAATTCGCCGCGAGACTCACTCCTTTTTTGACGCTGTCCAGTGTCTCGGAAGCAACTTCAAGTTTAAGCGGCCCGAATGCCTCAAGGCTGGAGGTCGCCTCAAACTTCGTGTCCTTTGCGTCAGTTGTCTTGCCTGAACGCGAATATGTCGTCTTCGCTGAGGACTCGTAGTTGAAGTTCACCGGCCATGCCTGCGGGTAATTCCAGAACCCAAGCGGTATAGTGTCGAGGTGATACGGGGGTGCCTGAATTGACGCGGCTGGTGTCCAGCGGTCAGAGACTACCACGTGCGAAGGTTCGCCGAGTTCCGCGCCCTCGTGGAGGAAGTCGTCAGCAACAAGCCCAATTCCGCACCCGCCTTTTTTGCTCAGAGCGTTAGTTTTGTATGAGCTGAGTTCGGAATAGTTGCTGTCCTTTGGCCACAGTACCCAGAAATTTGCTGTACCATACCCCATTGAAACAGACCATTCTTTTGCGGTGTCCTGAACAACAACAGCTACCTCGTCGCATGTGCGGTATTTCCCCATTCTTCCCATGAAAGGCCCGGCTACAACAGAGACTCTTGACGGGAAATATGGATACTTGACTGAGAAATCTGTTGTGTAAGAACCTGTCTTCACAATTAACATAACCTCTGTAACAGAGTATTTATATGTGATA
>CALGGR010000236.1 GCA_937915755.1 uncultured Fretibacterium sp.
CAGAAAATGGCATAATTTTAGGTAAAATACTCCCCTGTAAACATATTCTTATTGAGGAACTAACAGTTCCTTCCGCAAAAGATAAACGCGGATTACAGTGCAATAGTAACAGTTGGCGTAAACAGTGCAGGGCATTGGTTTGTTCTTGATGTTGAGTACGGCAGGTATGACCCAAGCACAACGATGGACGCAATATTTAGCGCGGTGCAGAAATGGCGGCCATTAAGTGTAGGAATTGAGATTGTAGCGTATCAGGCAGCGTTGCAACACTTTCTGGAAAAGGAAATGCCACAGCGAGGAATATTCTTCCGAATAACGCCGCTGAAAGCTTCAAAGAACAAAGAAATCCGAATAGATACACTTCAACCAAGATTTGCAGTAGGAACAGTATGGTTTAAGACAGGAGCAGTGTGGCTGACAGAGATAGAGAATGAGTTACTCTCCTACCCGCATGGAGCGAGAGATGATGTTATAGATGCATTAGCATATATGGAACAGTTGAGCAGTGAACCGTATGAATATGGAACGAGATATGGAGGGGAGGTGAATGAAGAATGGAATCCGATAGCGGGGAGAATGTAATGGAGAAGATACGGAAAGCAGTATTGAATGATATTCACCGTTCCAACGACTTTTTCATGAGCAAAATAGAACCTACCCTAAGATTAAGACACCAGATATATGAGGCCGACCGAGCCTATTACCGAAAAAGATTTAGTCAAACAGCAGGCCAGAGTGATTTTGTGAGCTTTGACTTTTGGAGCATGGTACAGTGGGCAATTCCTGCAGTGATGAACTCATTTTTCGGTGGAGATGACGCAGTAGTAATAGTAGGTCGCAATGAGGAAGACGTACCAAGAGCGGAGTTACTGAAGGCGTTAATTGAGTTTCAGGTAATGACGCAGAACAAAGGATTTTTAGTTCTATTGGACTGGTTCAGTGATGCATTCGAGTACAATCTAGGAGCAGTAAAAATCTGGTGGGAACGGATAGAGGACTGGGACGAAGCACAAATTGAGTATGCGGACATGTCGCGTCTGATGATGTTACAGGCAGATGAATGGTGTGAAATCCAATATGCCAGCCCGCCAGATATGTTCGGAATGTCGCGAGTAGGGTACCGAGTGGGACGGCTAAAGAGCAACAAGCCGATAATTGAGCCAGTGAGGGTAACCGATTTGCGATGGTCTCCCGAAGCGAAAAGCCTAGAGGACGCGAATTTCGTAGCGCACCGTCAGGCAGTGAGTGCTGACCATCTAAGGAGACAGGCGAAAGCAGGAATATATGACGCATTGGCAGTAGAGCGAGCAATCCGGAACAATGGAAGCGGAGGCATACTCTATGGAACATTCGAGACGGAACTGAATGACGAGTTAGACCAGAGGCCGAATGATGAGGATACAGCGCGAACACTATATGAACTTTACGAGTGTTACGTAAAGCTGGACATAAACGGAGATGGATTGCTTGAGGACGCATTAATCTCAGTAGTAGGAGACGAGATACTGAGGATAACGGAGAACCCCTACGGACGAGTACCAATATTCACGCTCTCACCGATACGCGACCCGTTTAAGGTACTGGCAAACTTATCATTAGCAGAAATAGTAGGAGAAATCCAAAGTATCAAGACAGCGTTAATGCGCCAGCTTCTCATAAATACAGTGAATGTAAATAATCTGCGCTGGTTCATAGACATGAATGGAGTGGACGTGAAAGACATTCAGCAGAACCGTCAGTACATCAAGGTAAGCAGTGGCAACCCTAGAGATAAAGTACTCCCCTTCCCGCAGCAGACAGTAGCCCCCTGGACGATGGGACTATTTGAGAACCTAGAAGGAGCGTTAGAGCAGTGGACAGGGCGCACCCGCTACAATCAGGGAATGGACAGCAAGAGCCTGAACAAGACAGCGACAGGAATATCGCTTTTACAGCAAGCGTCCGAACAGAGGATAGATTACATAGTAAGAGTAGTAAGAGTATTCGCCGAGACGGGAGTAGGCGAAGTACTAAGGTTTTTAGTAGAGCTGAACCAAAGATATATAGACCAGCCGCAAGTAATACGCTTGAAGAATACAATGCTTCAGATAAGTCCCGATGACCTGAAAGGCGAGTTTGATATAGACGTAAATACGGAAGCAGGAGTAGGGAAACGGAAACAGACGATCCAAAATCTTCAGTATTACCTGACAGCGATAGCCCCAACAGGAATGCAGATAGGAGCAATAACGCCCGGAGAATGGTCAAAGGCGGCGCAAAAACTTCTGACCGAAAGTGGCATAAGAGACCCCCAAAGCTATGTTTTAGACCCCGAGACAGTGAAACAGCAGTTTTTCATGCAGTTGCAGGAGCAAATGGCAAACCAGGAGGCGCAGATGTTGAATGAGGCTTCAGAGGCAGGGCGAGCAGGGGGAGAAGCAGCAGGACGAGCGGCCTTAAAAGAAATGCAGACGGCACAACAGCGTGCACAGATATTGAGCAGAATGAACGCAGGAGAGAATAATCCGAATGGAATATGAAGGAATTGGAACGACAGAGTACCGTTTAGAAGAAGAAGAAAGTGAAATACGAGAAGCAATCGAAGCTGGGCGCAGGTACAAGATAGCGGCAGAGGTATGGCGAGAATTTTTAGCCAATCGCCGAGAGGAAATTGTGAGGTTGTTTGAGGCTGATACAGTGATGTCTGCGGATATAGAAGCCAGCCTTGCGGAACTGCGAGTAATGAAGAAGTTTCGGGATATGAGCTGGAAAATGATTGACTTAGGGGACTTAGCCGAAAGGAGGTTGTCAGAAATTGGCAGTTAAACGAGGACTAGAGCTTGAAACACGTGTAGAAAAAATAATAGATGAAGAATTTGCAGATTTTGAGAAGTATTTACCCTGTGTGCAGGACGTGAGTATGTATCGTCGAAAGAGGCATGAATATTGGGATAAGGTAAGAGCGAGGCTAAAGGAGGAAGTAATAGATGGACGAGCAGACAACGCAGGCAACGACTAGTACATGGGACGATGCGGCAGACGGAGCTGCGTATGAAGGTTATGAAGGTTACGATGATGATACATTACCTGCTCCAGTAGAGCCTGAGCCAAATACAGAAACAGAACTATCCCCCAAAGCAGACGAGTTACCGCCCGATGGAGTGAGAGTACAGGACGGTGAAGTGAAATTCGGAAATGAATTTTTTGGAGAAATGCCCGGAACTCCGCCCAAAGAAACAGCTAATCCCAAAACGCCGAACTGGTATACGCCAGACGAGCTAAAAGCGACGCCGTATGAACAGTGGGACAGAGAGACTTCATGGAGATGTAAAAGACTTTGTGCCGATAGTGCGAGAACAGCTCCAGCAGAGGCAGGCACAAGCCCGAATGCAGGCGGCACAGAATGCACCAGTCCCGGATTTTCTGACCGAGCCGAAACAGTACACCCCGAAGGAACTATCTGACGTAGCGAGGAAGCTGGCCTGTGAACGCTTAGGGCTGGATAATGCGGAAGACTTTGACGAGTACGAGGGAGAACATCAGGCAGCGCAACAGATGGCGATGTATGAGATAATCCAGAAGAACATGAAGGCATCACAGGATTATGAACGAGGCAAGACAGGTTGGCAGGAGCTTCAAAGGTTCAACGCCGAATTAGAAGCACGTCCAGACTTTAATGAGTTCAATGAATGGTACATAAGGAAGTTACAAGGAATGGGAGTAACGCCCGAACAGGTGAATATGGAGCTTTATAACCGAGCTTTCCATAATGGGAACAGTTTTGGTTTAATTCCGCAGGTAGTATCTGGTTGGTACAGGCAGTATCAGGCGGAACGAGCAGGCCGGAAAACACCATTAATGAGCAGTCCCAGCCCGCAGAGGACGAGGGCGAAACCGCCAGCCACACTGGAGGGGACAGGCGGTACAGGTTATGATACGAAGCGAAAACTTGACTTTAGTAAGTTCGGGGATATGAGTGAAGATGCCCAAGCGGAAGCATTAATAAGTATGGGAATAGTTTAACGGAGATGATAAAAAGATATGGCAAGCAATACGTACACAGCAGTAGGGAATAGGGAAGACGTATCGGACATAATTACCAACATAGCACCTTACGATACACCATTATATTCGAGAATAGGCAGGACAAAGGCGACCCAGACCAATCATGAATGGCTTGAACAATGGCCGTCGCATTCTCGCGACTTTAGTCGTGAGTAAGACGGCCTTCTATTCCCATCAAAACAAATAGACTTCACTTTTATTCTGGCATATGTTATTATTTAATTTAAGGTGAGTATCTTGGATTTACATCATGGAAGAGGTTACATATATTCTATTCAGTATCACGTAGTCTGGTGCGTAAAATACCGCCGGAAAGTCTTAACTCCTGATATTGAGATGTCTCTACTGGAAATATTGCATAATATTTCTCGTGATAATAATTTTTCTATTCTGGAAGCTAATACTGATTGTGATCACGTCCATTTACTAATAGATTGTTCACCTCAAAATTACATTCCTGACATAATGAAAGCTCTAAAAGGTGTTTCTGCCAGAATGTTGTTCAAAATACATGGAGATGAAATACGCAGACAGTTATGGGGAGGCCACTTATGGAATCCTTCGTACTTTGTTGCGACAGTATCCGAAAACACCCAGCAGCAGATTGTAGAATACATTAGGCGTCAGAAAGAGAAATAATCTCATGAAGCTGATGTCAACGTATAAAGTGAAGATAGGTAGTGCACATGGAGCGTTTTATCGTACTGTGGATATTTATCGTGCAGCTACTGAATTTTTCATTAACGCTGTCATGAGCGAGTGGGATTATATTTCAAGCGTTACCTCATCATTAGATAGGGTAAGAATAGTCGAGAAACTAACTCATAGAACGGCAAGCAATCCCGTTCCTAAGTACGAATTTGATAAAAAATTTCCCAAGTTCCCAAGTTATATGCGGCGAGCTTCAATAATGGAAGCGTTAGGCAAAGTAAGTTCATACAAGAGCAATTACGCCAACTGGCAGAACACGAGTAAAGCCAGAGAACCCGGACTTCCAGCAGCAGGAAAAATTTACCCTGCGATGTATAGAGAGAACTGCTTTGTCAGGACAGGATCATTAACGGCCGAACTAAAAGTTTTTATAAATAACACCTGGGACTGGCTGAATGTAACCCTAAGAAAGAGCGACGTAGACTACATTCAAAGGCATTGCCGAAATCGAAGAGAATGTGTCCCCACCTTACGAAGGCGCGGGAAGAACTGGTATTTGGACTTTGCATTTGAGGAGGAGGTGAAACTGAAGAACGACGCTCAAATAGTCTTGGGAGTAGATTTGGGAATAAATAACGACTGTGTATGCAGTGCAATGAAATCAGACGGCACTGTCATTGGGCGAAAATTTTTGGATTTGTCAAGAGAAAAAGACTGTCTGAACCACGCAGTAAACCGCATAAAGAAAGCACAGCAGCATGGAGCAAGAAAGACGCCAAGATTATGGGCGAGAGCGAAAGGGATCAATACACACATAGCGAACTTAACCGCTGAATTTATAGTCGAAACGGCAATTTTGTTTAATGGAGACGTAGTAGTATTTGAGCATTTAGGCTTAGACGGAAAAAAACGAGGTAAAAAGAAGCAGAAATTACATCTCTGGAAGAGCCGTGCAGTGCAAAGCATAGTAGCATGTAAAATGCACAGGCTTGGAAAACGCATCAGCCGTATTTGTGCATGGGGAACGTCGAAATTAGCCTACGACGGAAGCGGAGAAGTTGCTCGAGACGAAGAGAACTACAGCAAGTGTGTGTTCCCAAGCGGAAAGAAATATCATTGCGACCTTTCAGCATCGTACAATATAGGCGCAAGATATTTTATCCGGGAAATCCTAAAATCCTTGCCGGTAACGTCAAGGTTGAGCATGGAGGCGAAAGTTCCTTCGTGTATCAAGAGAACCACCTGCACCTTATCCACGTTAATTAGTCTAAATGCGGAGCTTGCTTCTTAGGGAGTAAAGTGCTGAGTTTAGACCGTATAGTGGAGAGGAAGTCCGGTTAATTAAGACAACTGGATGCCTTCGACTTTAGTCGAAGGAGGGTTCACGCCTTGTTCCCGAACGATACGGACGATATATACATACCATACATAAATGACAGCGACCCAGAAAATCCAATATTGTTGCCGTATACACCATTCCAGAACTTGCCAAAAGGGACACCGCCCGATTGGGTACAGGTGGATTTCCCAACAGGGTTCACGGCATACAGCGGAGTGCATAAGATGTGGTACGGGAGTTACGGGTATAAAGGCAAATCTTCCGATAGTATTACTTATAAGGACAATGTATTGCTAGTGCTTATGTTAAAAAGTACAACAAAAAGCACGGTAGATATGCCATCTTTATTGACAGCTTCAGAAACGAATAATATGTGGGAACCCTCTACTTCGAGCGGAAGGTATCTTGACTTTTTATTTGATAAGAAAATGAGCGGCCTTTACTATGTATCTGACGCAGGTGTTGTATGCACGTTTAGTGGCAGCACCAGTGCTAGTGCATCTAACTGGACGGTACTTTCCACAAGTGTATTAAGTGATTGCAATTCTCTCAGCTATTCAGAAGACCTAGATGTTATGCTTGCAGCTGGAGCGACGGGTAATGTGGTTGTAATGACATATGATAGCTCAAAAGTACAATATGCCGGCAGTGCTTCAAGCAAATACGAGATAGGAATATCCGTCAACCCTTCTAGTGCGGCGTGGTCTCCCGACGCATTGATATTCTGTGTAGCTGGAGCAGAAGGAACAGCGACCAGTCCAGATGGTGTAAGTTGGGAAACACATACAGGCAATGACGTTCCCAAGAACCTTATAGACCTTTCATATCGAAAAGATTTAGGTTGTTTATTTGCGCGCAGTCTGAATGATAAGCTGTTTTATGCTTCAGGAGACGGGGAGAACTGGGTAGCAGTGAATAGTACGCCAATCCCATTGGAGACAGTATCATGTGTGGATTATACGCCAGCGACAGGGATATACTGTGCAGTAGGAGGGACAGGAAAACAGGCCTGCTTCAGTAAGGATTTGACGACATGGGTATCAACGACGATAGCGAATGGAGGGGACATAGAGGCCGGAAGTGTGATATATATGCCATCGACGAGACAATATGTACTAATGCCGACATCAGGAAAATACTATTACACCTTCGACCCATCGGAATGGATAACGGACAGTGCAGAGACGCATAACGAAGTGCCATCAGATAAAAATCTAGGAGAGTTCACCGCTTCCATTTCATCAGCAATCCGAACCGGAACATTTGCTGGAATTTATCCAGGCGACTACTTTGACTTCACGAATGTAGCATACGAGTACCTTGACGAGAACGATGAGACGCAGAACGATACCTACAGTGGCCGACTGAGAGTGATGCATTTGGATTATCCGCAGAGTTGCGGTAAAACTAATTTCTCCCAGCATAGTGTTTTGGTAGTCCCAGACACCGCAATGTTCAGTGCGTGTATGAATGACACGGATACCACAGAAGGCGGCTATGTCGGCTCAAAGATGCGTACAAAGTATCTGAGGAGAGCGGAGGCAATATTCAAGGCATGTTTTGGAGCAGACCACGTTCTGACCTATCAAGAATATCTAGTGAATGAAGTAACAGACGGCAAGCCTTCAGGAGTAGAGTTGTGTAATTGCACTGTGGAATTAATGGACGAGAGAATGGTATTCGGCTCTTACCGGCAGGACGGTGGCACCCATAATAAAAGGATTGAACCTGAAGCGTCAATATTCCCACATATCCAATTAGCAGCATTCCAGCATAATCATGAATTAGCCAAGGATAGTAATTTCTACTGGGGGAGGAATGTCGCTTCGTGGGCGTATTTCGCTACTGTGTCCGCTTATGGTAATGCTAACAACGCTGTCCCCTCCATTGTCGGCGGCGTTCGCCCGTTTGCTTTTGTGAATTAATCGTTAATCTCGCTGGA
>CALGGR010000237.1 GCA_937915755.1 uncultured Fretibacterium sp.
GACTAGAGGCTCTATTATCGACACTGGCAATAGAGAGTTGAACAGAAAGGCCGCTCTCTCGCACTTCTTCTTCCACTTCATTCTTCCGAAGCAGATCGGCTTTCATATCATCGCTCTCTAAGTCTCTCGACTTTCAGGTAACTTTTCCTGAAGGTTCATTTTCTCTGCCGGATAGATGGCGATTCCTATTCGGCTACTTTCTCTCGGAGGTATATACCATGTCTAAATCTAAACTCTCAACCAGCAACAACGAACCAAGCAACGTTCAGGCTACACAGGTCACTCAAGAGAAACAGGCTTCAAAATCTAAAGTTCTCTCTTGTCCTGAAGACTATTCTCCTGCTAGCTCCATTTACAAGGCGTACTCTCACGGCTTCTTCCCAGTTGCTCACAAGATACTCTTCAATTCTATCTGCAAGGCTTTAGACGGCAAGAACGAAGGCAACGTTGATTTTCAGTCCATTCTTGATTACGCTCACATGCACAGGTCATCCGCTCTCCAGATCATCAAGCACATGGTCAACTGGAACATTCTCGAGGTCTCCTTCAACTCCTCTCAGGCTGTCGGCCAGAAGCGTAAATCTTGGGCTTTCATCAGGATTATTCGCAACCCGGAAGCTCACGAACAGTTGCCCAAAAGCGCATAACTTTAATGATACTATCATCTTGAGCGGTTATCATTTTCTATTCATTCAGCCGCTCATTCCTGATACTGACGAAAAAGGCCAAGCCCTGAAGTTCTACCCGCAAGAGCTGTACAAGCATAAAGGACACAGGAAGCTCCATAAGTTCGGCTCGGGGCCTTTCTGTCGCTTCTCCATCTCTGCTGATAACATCTCTGGCGTTTACATGCTCGTCTCCAATGGCGATGTCCTTTACATCGGACAGACCTGCAATCTCAATCAGAGGTTCAACAATAGGAGCTACGGCAGTTACGGCTTCATCACAACGGCGGCTTGTTATCAGGGCGGGCAGTCTACTAACTGCAAGATTAACAGGCTCGTTCTTCAGCACTTCGAGATGAGACAGCCTCTCATGCTCTACTTCTTGCAGACTACAGAGCATAAACACATCGAACGTAAGCTGCTACATCTCCACAATACTCCGTTCAATTCTAAGGTTTAATAACCTTTAGGCAGGGACTTTCCTCTGCCTATTATTTCTTCCCTCACAAAGTGCTTTTTCTTCTTTCATACGTCATAATTATTTATATATTTATTTCTTGAAAGGAGCTATTTCTTATGCACGATACCGCTATCACCCTCGAAGGTCTTAAAAAACTTGCTGAAACTGAAAAATTTTACGCCTCTCTCATCAAGAGTGCTGTTGAGCGTCTTACTCTGCTTTCTGATAAATGGCATTCTATGATTTCAGCCGCTCAAAATTCCGAAAACATATCTGAACACGAAGTAGACGAAATCATCAATACTCTTAAAGAACTTATTAACGCTCAAAAAAGTGCTGATAACATCATCAAAGAGTACCACAACGCACAAGTCTCCGTTACTGAGAGCATCAAATCTGACATTATGCAAGCAGTATCACTTAATCCTGACGACATAGCAAGCAGAATCAAAGATGAAGCTATCAATGCTAAAAGTTCACCAGATCTTTCACACTTGCACTCCGAAGCCCTTGATAGTGAGATCAGCTCCATCATTCATATCTTGCTCTCTACTACTCTCCCCGCTACTAACCTATACCCAACAGAAGCTCAAGATAACCTCAATGCTATTGACACTCTCATCGAACAGAAGAAGAAAGAGATTATGCAATGGCTTCTAGCTCTAGGGCAAAAAGGTGAGCAGATTATAAATGCTACCACTACAAGAGCAAGCTCTTATACTTTCGGCACTACTAAAGTTGAAGGGCTAGCTTTCGATCCTGTCAAAAATCCGGCTATCTACAGCGCACTCGTACCTGTCAGAATTGATGTTAGCAGAAGAAAATCAAGAAGCAAAAAAGTTGAAACCCTATTCTCAATCGACTTCAATGACATGAAAAGTTCAGGTGTATCCATCGCTCGTGAAGATAGAATTACTCCCTACGACAGAGAAATTCACAATGCTGTTGCTACTCTCGCTAGTGCTGGCAATGAATACA
>CALGGR010000238.1 GCA_937915755.1 uncultured Fretibacterium sp.
CTAGTGACTGGAGTTCAGACGTGTGCTCTTCCGATCTCCTAAAGCAACAGGAGACCCGCCGTCGATAAGGACTGTCTTAATTGTGCTGTTCATTATGTATCACTTCTCCAAAAGAAAAAGCACGGAGGAAAGAGACAGCCCCCGTGCTTGTAATCGTGCTTTATGCCTAACTTGTCTGGCTATATCACGTTCACAGAGACCAGCCGGGACTTACCCGAACTGTCAACGTTGATTATCATCTTCATCAATCTCTGTTCAGGATGCGCTGTTACGCTCGTCTGCAACGCTATTATGCAGTAGTTCACGCCGTTGACGACCTGACTTCCTGCGTAAAGCACCGGCTCATAATTCGCGCCTACAAGCCCCCTCGTTACCTCTGTGAATGCACTTTCTGCCTTCTGCGGGAGGGTTACTCCCTTGACTTCGTCATAATTCCAGCCGCCTAATGTCATTGCTATTCCCATCCTTCCGTCATGTCATAAAGATATGTCCTCAATCCGCTTACTCCTGCGTTGTCCTTCTGGACTACTAGGTATCCGTCGATGTTGGGCGTGTACTTCAAGCTCTGATACTCCGCAGGGTTATCGTAGTTCTTAGTGTTCACAGCGATACCTTGAACTGTGCCGGCAGCTGAGGATACATCCTCCTCCGAAAATATCACCCTGAACCTTGTCCCTGCTGCTGCTCCGAGCGTCAGAAAGTAGGAATGCCCGCCCTGCACTTCGTACACATCCGAGTATGCACCATTCGGGGCTTGAGGTGTCCATAATCCGTCGCCCTTGCCTATCCAGCCAGTCTCCAAGTCAAAGATATACGGCTCAAGTGAGGCGGTTTTGAGCGTTCCTGTTATTGCTTCTCCGTTCGCTCCATGTGCTGTATATCCTGTTCGGAGCTTGTCCGCAGTAATGGTGTCGCCAGTAAGGTCAATTAGTACTTCCGAGCCATAAACGACCTTGTTAACGCCCATTTACGGCATCACCGCCCCAATGGTAACAGTGATACCTCCTGCGAGGTTAGCAGTCTCCTCATATGGAATGGCCGCGATGTTGACCTGCGACAAATAATCGTAGCCGCTATCTGGAAGAATAGTTTGCTCCGTTGTGTAGGGCGTTGCGTCTTTTGCCTGCGCACTGGCTGTTTCGCCCCCATAGCTGCCCTGCACGCCGAGTATATCTATTCCAGACTTGATATTTGCAGGAATGAGCTTTGCCTGCTCCGTTGCGTCAATGCTCACGCTTCCTGAGCCGTCGTGATAACCGTTCGGGATTGCGTATGTCCCTGTGGCTGTCGCGATTGTCCCGGAGACTGCACCGCGATTAGGCATCGTGCCAGTTACCTTTTGCGCATTCACATACGCTGTCCGGCCTGTGAGGATTTCCGCTGCACCAGCCGTCGCGTCTGTCGTATCGCTGTCCTTCGTGCTTGTGCCTGTTATTGTCTCTCCCGCAGCGTTATGCGCCGTTACCCCTGAAGCTAAGTCGCTGGCTGTTACTGTGTCGCCAGTCAAATCCATCAGTGTTGTGTTCCCGTAAACCACTTTGGAGATTGCCACTCTAGTCCCTCCCTATCGTTACTGTCTTGCCGCCCGTGCTGTTCGTTACTTCGTAATAGTAGATGCCCAGCACCGTTATATCGTCCGTCAGCACCCGGTCTTTCGTTGAAAGCACCTGCGCCGCTTTCTTAGGGTCAATCTCGTAGCTTCCCTCATAGTACATACTGCTGTTGCCCAGCTTCGGGCCGACTACAAACTCTCCGTTCTCGATTAACGTCAAGCCCGCCCCTGTTGCTCTTATGGCTTCGACTTCGTATCGGTATGTCGTGAACTGCAAATTTGCTGTGTCGGAATGTCTCAGCTCAAGCGTCAAGGTTTCGGGCGGGATTTCCTTGACCAGCAGAAGGCTTTTGCCGAACACTGACTTCTTCAGGCGGAAATATATCTTGTCGCCGTCTGCAGGATAATAGTCCTCCAAAGGCAAGGATATACTCGCACTGTCCCCGCATGTCAGGTATATTCGGGTGTCCGTTACTTCAAGCATGGCAGCCTCTCAGTCAATGAACGTGTCCCTTGAAGGCTTCTTGTACATGTGCCAATTCTTGCCATGCTCACGCTTCATTTTCGCTGTGAACTCCTCATCGGTCATGTCAAGCTCCGCGTAGTAATTCGCGTACCAGTTGTAGGTTTTATCCTCTTCGGCCTGCGACTGCTGCCAGCGTTCAGGAACTCCGCCCCCGTCGCTTGCCTCAAACTGGATGCCGTGATCTCCGGGCTTGGGGTATATATGTCCGGCCTCCCGCACTGCTTCAGGAATACCGTCAGGATACGCTTTGCAGTAATAAGTCGTCCTTGCTTCTGCCTCATCAAATTTCGTTTGCGGACTTTCATGCTTGCACACAATACACATTGGCGGCCTCAAATATGACATTACTTTTCATGCCCCTCTCTGTATAGCTTCTCTATACGCTGTCAGACCTCTAATGCTACTGGTCTCGGGTGCGGATTGTTGCGGTATTCGCTCCACGCTTCCGCTATGAACTCAAACTGATTTGTTCTCGCATAACCACTTAAGACACTTTTCATCGAACGCTTCACTTGCATTATCTCACCAGTTGGCGATATCTCGAAATCTAATGCATCCTTATGCTTCCGATACAAAGACATTATCTTTTTGTCCCGGGCTGCTCCTATTTCAATTGTCAGCCAGTGCCCTATCTCGTGGTCTATCATCGACTTGATCGTATAGCATCCTTCAGGATGAAACTGGTGCATATCAACATCATTCTTTAACTCTTTCAACAGACTACGTCTGTCGTTTGCCTCATTAACCGCTATCCCTACAGGTACGCCGCTTCGTCCGCCTGTATTATGATCCATTCCTGTAAACACTCCTATCGTTTCTTTTGAGGGAGTGTATTGCACACCTGTTCGTCTCTCAACTTGAGCAGTTCCACTGACATAGTCAAGAGGAGGCAGCTCGGGGAACATTTCGCGCGTCTCTCGGATTGCAGTTATCATCTCTTCCGCCACACTCACGTCAAGCCCTGTGAAGTCCGCTTCTTTCGCTATCCCTAACTCCACAGCTCGCTTGTTCAGGACCGCTATGGCCTTCTTGGTTCGGCTCTGGCCGATACCTCTCTTTATACCGCTTGATTTCTTGGCCATGGATTACCTGCGAGGTTCATATATCGTTATTCGGTCCGTATACTTGAACATCTCCTGTAAGTCTTTCACTGTCTTTATGTCCGTGTAATGCTCACTACTACCCATTTTTATACCACTGCTACCTTTAGGCATCTAATATCTTCAACACTTCCTCTATGTCCTCCGGCCTCTGCATTCCTGCAGGTACTTCATCGTACTCGTGGCTCGTCAGCAGTCCGTCAGGGTACTCGTACACCGTGCAAGGCAACAGCACACTCCGGCATCTCGGATGACAAGGCGGCGTATTCTCAGGCAGGCGCGGATCATCAAGCCTCATTATCAGCCCGTGCCTAGAACTGCATATCTCCGTCGTTCGGTCGTCCATTATTGCGCTGAACTCTACGCCTATCACGTCGTCATGCGCCTTCATCGACACTAAACGCCCAAACGTATCCGCTCGCGTTATCTCTGTCCGGGCTATCGTCTCCAGACGGTCAGCACTCATTCTCTGTAACTGAGGCGCAACTTCACGCAAGGCCTTCATTCGTTCCTGAAGCGTTCCGCCTTCCAGCATTGACGCTCGGATTACCTCACTCACACGCTCGAGCACATCACTGCTCCACTTGCCCGACAGCTTAGGCACATAGTCAGATAGCCAGTCTATTGCGTCCTGCGGAATTACTGCCTCCCAGCCGTCTACATCCTCAAAGCTCATGAATGCCTCGAGAATACGCCTCAGTTCGTCATCGCTCGGAACATCCGCAAGTGTTACCTTGCCCCGATACTTCACGCCTTCACGCGCCGCTTTCAGTTCCTCCACATACAAGTGAGAGAGCCAGTAGCCATATGCATACGCACTCCGCATCATTCGCGATATTCCCTTCTCGAACTTCGCAGGGAGTTCAGGAGGGTTGTCTGTCTGCCTCAGTACCTTTTCCAGCCACCTCTGCGCTGTTGCTTTCAGGTCAGGCACGGCTTCCTTAAACAGGCGCGTCCATAGATCGGAAGAG
>CALGGR010000239.1 GCA_937915755.1 uncultured Fretibacterium sp.
TGGAGTTCAGACGTGTGCTCTTCCGATCTGCGAGCCGCCGATAGTCGCAGCTCGGTGCTGAATCCGCCCGGATGGCCGCATCGCGCTGGGCTGCCGCGACCTTTATGAAGAGGAATTCACTCTTGTATTCAAGCCATCAGCCGGAGAGAGTTCCGCAACGGAAACAACCACCGCTGCTGACAAATGGAAAATATCGCTCGACCCACAGGGACACCTTGGATGTACTAACCTATGGACTGATGTCCGCGTCACAGAGGCCTTATCGAATAAGCTGAAGCTCGACTACTCGTTCGTCAGCAATGCAATGGCCCGTACAGATTCCCGCTACATAAAACTGAAAATCACATCTGACCCTGATGAGATTGCGTGTGCAAAGCGAAACAGACGCTTCTGGCGCCTCGTAATCGAAAAGGAACCAAAAGCAGATATCCAATAGCGGCAAACGTGCGAAGCACAGAAAGGGAAAAAACCATGAGTCAAGAACAGCCATTGTATTCAGAGGCGTACTCGAAAATCCTCTCCATCGCGACGCTATATGCGTCGGGAACGGACGACAAAGTCCTTCGTCTCAAGCATCTTCTTGCGGCGTTTCTCGACATGGATGGAAATGTCCTCCGCGACATTCTCGGCGTCAAGCGTCTCATCCGCCCCGAGAACCTTTCGTTCGAGTCAAAGGATCTGACAGGAGAAGTCTTGCTCTCGTCGCAGGTCAACCGCATCCTGTCTCTGCATGGCGGGCGTATGGACGAGGTGGCGAACGCCATCGGTCCCGTAATCGAACTTGGCCTCCCGCACCTTGCGGCCGCCATGCTGATCAAGCCGCGAGGCCCCGTGCTTGAACTCCTACAGCTAAACGGAATTGTCCCGGACAACGCGGCATTTGTCGAAGATGTCATGACCCGTGCGCAGGAAGTCGCCGACATTGAGTTCAGAAAATCGTGCGCAAAGGAACGCGCAAACAGGATGAAGTCGCTCAAGCAGATAAAGGATGAACTCACCAAAACCTGCCACGGGCAGGAGAAAGCCATCGAGGCGCTTATCGCGCATGTGGCATCTTCGATGACTATCCCGCCGTCGGAAAGAGGCTTCCGTCCCATCTCCACAAGCTTTCTTGGCGGAGCTGGGACCGGCAAGTCGATGACGGCAACAGCGTTCCGTGACGCATGGGCGCGTGAATTCGGTGCTGGGAAGCCCCAAATCATCGACATGAGCCGCTATTCCGTCGAGCAGCTCATAACCGAGATCTGCGGCAGAGACCCCTGCTGGAAGGATGGCGGCACTGAAGGAGATGTCACTCGCGAAGCCGCAAGGTTTCCTCGCGGTGTCATTATCTTCGAGAATATCGACAAGGCACACCCAGGGGCGCTCGTGCCAATCGCCAACATGCTTACTTCGGGAAAGCTTGTGGATGAATTCACAGAGAAAGAAGTGTCGTTTGCAAGCAACATCGTAATCCTGATCAGCAATCAAGGTGCTTCCTACATCGAGTCGGGGAAGTTCGCCCATCTCTGCTCGCGCAACGGAGGGACGATCCCACGCGAGAAGCTCGTCGAAGGCATAACCGCAGGGCTTGAGACCGAGACTCTGGAAAAAGCCGGCATCCTCGCTGAGATTCTCAAAAAGGTGGATGTCCCCATTCTCTTCAAGAGGCATAACGTCCGTTCAATGTACGCGATCATCGGCGATGCCGTCGACCATGCACTCGCGCAGGCAAAATCGATTTTCGAGGCAGAGATAGACACTGACCGTGAACGGCTCGTCTCATTCTTCATCGAGACGCTTCAGAACCTCGATTCCGCACACGGCATCGCATCGGCAGTAGAATCCGTCATCATTACGCGCCTTGAGAGGGAATTGCTCAATGCGCCCGATCAACAGAACGCCAACGGTTCGCGCATATCCATTGTCGTTGACGACCTTCCGACGCTCGACATACCTGACGCCTCCGAGAACGATGACGCGATGACTGCGCTTGAGAAACGCACTCATGCCAGAATCAGGCAGGCAAGGCAACTCGAATACGACATCAAGGTGTCATTCTCCGACGGGGGAACGACTTTGCACATCACAAACCTCCGCCACTCCGTCATGCCGTCCATCGAGGACGCCGGATGGTTCAGCGTCTGCCCGCCCAACATGAAGCCGGAAGATCTTGTCGGCATGGAAACGGCATGGACGCGCGTCCGTAAGTTCCTCGCAAGCGAACACGACTGCAAGGCCGAGGGATTCAAGCCTGACCACATCCTCCTTTACGGCCCGCCCGGAACAGGAAAGACAGTAATAGCCCGTGCAGTGGCAAATGAAACTGACGCATGGTTCACGCACATATCTGGCCCTGAGATCATCGGGAAATTTTACGGTGAGAGTGAAGAGAGATTACGCAATATCTTTGAGGAAGCACAGGACAGAGCACCATCAATAATATTCATTGACGAGATTGACGCAATAGCCCCGAAACGCGAGGACATGGGAGGAGAAAAGCAGGTTGAACGCCGAGTAGTTGCCCAGCTCCTTGCACTGATGGACGGACTGAAATCACGCGGACAGCTTATAGTGATAGGAGCTACGAACATTCCGAACGCATTAGACCCGGCATTACGCAGACCAGGACGTTTTGACCGTGAAATATCTATACCAATTCCCGACAGAAAAGGACGATTAGAGATATTACGCATACACACTCGTGGAATGCCTTTAGCGCATGATGTTGACCTGAAGAGAGTTGCGGATATGTCTCACGGGTTCGTCGGGGCTGACCTTGAGGCTCTCGCTAAAGAAGCTGCTATGTCTTGTGTCCGTGATGTTTTGCCGTACGTGAACTTTCAGGAGGGCGATATACCGTATGAGAAAGTCGCAAATCTTGAAGTCTGCATGAAGCACTTTATGAATGCACTGCTTGAAACTGAACCGTCAGCAACACGTGAAGTTTTTGTAGAGATCCCTGACGTATCATGGCAGGATATAGGCGGACTTGATGACATAAAAGCAGAATTGATGAATGCTGTAACTTGGCCGCTGAAACATTCGGATATATTTGAACGCTATGATATTCAGCCGGTAAGAGGGATTTTGCTTTACGGCTCTTCAGGTACGGGAAAAACTCTGCTGGCTAAGGCATTGGCACATGAAAGCGGGGTAAATTTCATCAGCGTACAAAGCGCAAATGTCTTGTCCCGTTATCTTGGAGAAAGTGAACGGGCATTAAAGGACATATTCAGGGTAGCGAAACAGGCAGCACCATCAATCATATATTTTGACGGGATTGAAGCATTATTCCCGGAGAGAAGCACGGGAGGCAGTTCGGCTTTTGCGTCAACTGAAGGCAGGCTAACGGCTCAATTCATGGCGGAAATGCGGGGAATTGAGGAGCTTAACGGCGTAACTGTCCTTGCTGCCACCAACAGAATAGACCTGCTAGATAAATCTATGCTTGTGCCGGGACTGTTTGATCTGCGCATAGAACTTCCTTTGCCGGACATTAAGACACGAGAAGAGATATTCAGGATATTATTACGGAAAAAGCCGCTTGATGATGATGTATCACTGCATGAGCTTTCTGAACTCACAGAGAACATGACCGGAGGGGATATAGCGTTCATCTGCCGACGTGCCTCTATGGAAGCCCTGAAACGTGATACCGTCAATTTTTCGGTAAAGCGTAATGATTTTGCTGATGCCTTGAGGGTATTGAATTATGATTGAGATTACTGCAAGCCATGATTATGAACGCCTTGATCTCTTTCTTGTTGAGTGCCTAGAGATAAGCCGGACAAGAGCACAGAAATACATAAAGGACAAGGACATACAGGCAGAAGATAAATTGAAGCTGAAAAGTTCTATGCCTGTTCATGAGGGACAAAAATTTTTCATTGAAATTCCGCAGTCATTGAACCTTCAGAGATTGCAGGGAGACAGAAACGTGAATTTTGAGGTTGTCTACAAAGATGAATATTTATTCGTCATCAATAAGCCTCCCCGCCTTGTAGTTCACCCAGCCCCCGGCAACTGGCACGGCACTCTAGTAAACGGCCTTGTGTATCGTTATCCTGAATTGCGCCTGATCAATAACTTCATGAGACCCGGAATAGTTCAGCGTCTCGACTCCGTAACGTCAGGATTAATGACAGTAGCACGGACACAAAAAATGTATGAAGTCATGCAGAAAATGTTTGCAGAGAGAAAGGTCAGCAAGAAATATTTAGCTATCGTTCACGGCTGCCCTAAAAAGCATGAAGGCATATTGTCCGGGCCTTTGGACAGAGACCCCGATAACTTTATGCGTATGGTTGTGATTGAAGGCGGCAAACCGTCATTGACCGGGTATAAAGTATTGTGGAGCAAGAACGATTATTCCCTCGTCATGTGCGAACTCTTCACGGGAAGAATGCACCAGATACGCGCTCATATGTCAGCGTTGGGCTGTCCTCTTGTCGGTGATACTATGTACGGTGCTGAAAGGTTCGGTGATGTCTTTGACGGCCGGGTTTATCTCCATTCGTGGCAGTTAGGTTTTGACCACCCTGCAACAGGCGAGGCAATGACATTCAGGCAGACTATACCGGAAGATTTCCGGGAGGCAATAAGGAATATTCAGAGATATAATCAGCACAAATAAATTTTTTCGCG
>CALGGR010000240.1 GCA_937915755.1 uncultured Fretibacterium sp.
GAGTGAATATGGAAAAGGTAGAAATTTATACTCAGATAGCACCGTTCTTAGTTGTAATTATTTTAGACACGCTTCAACAGAAAATCAGAAGCCCTGCTTGCCTGAGCAGCTGCCTTGAATATTGCGTTATTATCGCTTTCCAAATATTTAATCCAGCTATCAATATAACTCGCGTGATTTTGAAATTCACCCTCGCTCTGCGGAATACCTGCCTCACAGCTCAAGAACATGCTACCTATTTCAGCAACTAATTCTTCAAGCGCACGGTTACTCTTACTCCGATGATACCCCACTAGCCTATCTAGTCTGCTTGAATGCCCCGTCCAATGTATAAGCTCATGCAGAAGTGTAGAATAATAACATTCAACACTCTTGAAATCTCTTTTGACTGGTAGCTGTATATAGTCGCCTATTACCTCATAAAATGCTTCGTTGCCACAGTGAATGATATTCGCTTGGCTTCCTGCTATAATCTGCTCGGCTTTTTCTTGCGCTTCAAAATCATTTAACAGAACAGGTCTATACTCCCCTATGCCGTCTATCTGGCTTGCATGAAAAACTGTAAATACTCTCTGCATTACTCCGAGAATTTTATCATCACAAAGTTCCTCATCTTTTTCTGCTATTATCAGCTTCCACAGTATAACGTGCGTTCCCTTTGAGCCTTTTTTGATTTTCCAACCATTACAGACAGCTTGCCTATATGTCAGCCAACGCGGATCTGCTCCGCCGTCTATCTCCATACCCTTAACCATTAACAGAATTTGATTAATCCCGTTATACAGCCTGTGTGATACTGCGTTTTGCGCTCCGTAACTGCCATTCCAGGGACGTTGCCAGGGTGCTGTTCCAAATTTAATTGCTTCGATAAGCCGTGCCGTCGTTTCATCTCGGAATTTCATTATCGCTTCGTTCATAATTTATTCCCCTTTCGATAAGCTATAAAGTCGCCTCATTACTGCTCTTACGCTTAATTCTGAGCCTGACAGCCAATATTATATTTTATATTTGACATATCATAATAAGTAATTTCATGTATGTTCTTTTTTGATATTCTAAAAAAGAAATATTACAATTACACTCAAAATAACTATTAGCGAAAGGAGATTTTTCTTCATGCCGAGATGGACAAACGAAAACAGAAGCCCACTAGGTAATATTAGGGCAAATGCTGGCTACTCAAGAGAAACAGCCGCAAATATTATGAATTTATCGCTATCAACAATGGTACGCTATGAGGCCGGAAGTTCGGATATTCCCATAGGAGTAGCTGAAGAAATGGCAGTTCTATATCAAGTGCCATTTGACACTATCAGAGGAGCCATTAAAGCCACAAAAGAAGAAAAAGGCATTAACATTATGGGTCATCGCTCAAGAAGTCGAAATAATAACCTCAATCATCAGTCTGAATAATCCACAGGTATAAAATAATCATACTGCGCGTAATATCTGAACCTACACGTATATGAGGACACTCCGTAGCGATTTTTTAAGCACACTAAATCTATTTCACGGGGTGTTGCCTTCTTCGCGTTTCTAACCCGTTCACGTTTCTGCTTTAACCCCTTTTCCTTCTCGAAAATATCATCATTCATTACAGACAACTGCAAGCCCCATATTACGTCCGCTGTATATTCGATTCCTCCGCTCTCCTTGAAACTCTCAAAATCTATCGGCGTTAAATAATTCTGCCGGTTCAATGACGAGATTACAATGACAACTAAATTATTATCCGTCTGGAGCTTCTTCAATGCCCGTACATGCCTGTCTACCGTGTCCTTCGTAGATTGACGCGGGTCTAAGGGACAGATTATTTGCAGGTAATCCACAATTACAATAGGACTTACTCCCTTTGACCTGATATATTGCTCGACTGCGTCCGTTATTGTCCGTATCGTCGTGTTAAATCCGCATTCTACTACATATTCATTTTCGGACAGCTCCGCATATGTCTCTTGCGCTTTGATTACTTCCGCAGTATTTACTCCTCGACGTATATCTATTGAGCTTACAGCCGTATTTATGTCGACCTGAGCCGTCAATCGACTTATACCCTTCGTTACAAGCTCTAAGCTCGTCTGTTCAAGACTGAAATACAGTACATGCTCCCCTGCCTGTGATAGCTGATCCGCCATTTGATGAACAAACGTTGTCTTGCCTAACGAACTTATTGCTCCCAATACATAAAGACCGGGATACAGGCTCATCTTCGCGTCTATATTCTCATATCCTGTCTTGCGGGATATATAATTTTGAAAAACACTCAGCTCTTGCCTCAACAGAGAAGTCCCCTCATCATTCCCGCGAATATACGTGCGAATATTTTTGAAGACCGCTTCAGAACGCTCGGAAGTTTGCTCTGCCTGTTCAACCTTATCATCTCCAATCGAAGATTTATCCTCGACTTTAATTTTACTCTCTGGCTTCAAATCAGCAGAAACCTTTTTTTGACTTCCCTCTACTCTCACAGTTGGAACATACTCCATTACCCTGCTCGATAGAGCCTTCGATATTGTTATAGCTCCATATGTCTGACCCTTGATACTTTTATCCCACTTGTCCCGCATTAATCCAGACTGACGGAACAGACTATCTACACGTGAAAAATCTCCGCTTGTCCAATAAACTAAATGACTACATAAAGCTAAATCTGCCTCGCTCTGGCTTCCATAGCCCGATATATCGCCATTAAACAACGCTCTGATTTCTCCGCCTCGCCTTGAAGAAAACATCTTTTCTAGCAAATCATAATCGGACAGCTCGCTATAAACAAAAACATTCTCGGATTTCACAGAAGGTACAGAAACGTTTGAAGTTTTAACTTGGGGCTTCAGCTTCTCTGGCTCTCTTTCATTCAATAAATACTTCGCATAAACTAAACGCAATTCCTCTGTCCGTTCTGCTATCGGCTTCTGCTCCTCGTACGCCCTCCCTGTTACCGTGAAATATCGGCCTTTATCGTAAACTTCAATACCCAGCTTGCTATCTCGGTTTCTATCTCCGATTTCAGATAACGGGCAAGTCAGCTTAAACAGAATATGAACACCTGTTCCGCTCGGACTTACTTCCGTATAGCTATTCATCATGTTGATTATGTCCTGCGCAAATTCTTTCAGTGTTCCGTCAGCCTCAATTACATGGTCTAGGTCTATCCCTGCGTAACCGCCAGCAAACTCAAATCCTACTCCGCCTGATTTGCCTGCTATTAATCCCTGACGCATTGCAAAATTCATCGCCTCATCATACGTCCCCCATGTTGAAGGGTCATTCGCCTTTGCTCCTCTACCATCATGCGGATTAACAGGAATTTTGTCAGCCTTGCCCTTCTTCTCATTCCAGACTAGCCTATAAGCTACCCATTGAGGCAAGGATTTTAATTCATCAAGTACCTTCAAGCCAAAACGCTCTCCTTTCAAGTAACAATTTTTAGAAACACAAGGTAGGTAGGAGGCAGTCCTCTTTTTACCTTCTGTGTTCCTTGATTTTTGCCGGATAAGATTTTAACAGAACGGGGGGCGACCACAAGGAAGCCCCCGTTCCCTATATTAGTATATTAGAATACTAATATATTAGAGATTTTTTAGGCGACCTAATCCCTTATAAT
>CALGGR010000241.1 GCA_937915755.1 uncultured Fretibacterium sp.
AGTATGAAGGCAATAGGAATTTTGCTTATTATTTTAGGGGCTGTTGGTATTATAATGGGATTAATGATGTTTGGTGACATCGGAATTGCATGTATAATAGGAGCTGTTGCAGCATTATTGTCAGGTATTGGATTCTTACTTGTGCCTAAACGGTAGAAAACAGCATAACCCTGAAAGACGGCTGACTGCCGTCTTTTTTACTTTTCATATTTACTCAGAGATTATAACTAATTTCGAATAATACGATATTTTTTAACTTGACATACTTTTTATTAAGTAATAAAATTTAATTGTAAACATAACAAAGCATAACAAAACATAACAAAGCATAACAAGACATAACAACATATCATAAAACATAAAACGAAATAATAAGGAGTTACTGTAGTTAATGAGGAAAATATATAAAGAAGAAGATAATCCTTATACTTTACAATTCAGCTATATTCCACCGCAGTATATATCGAGAATGAGCCTTACTGATGATATTATAAAAGATTTGAAAAAGTCTGTGCCTGCATTCAGATGTCACTTTCTGACAGGGGTGAGAGGTTGTGGAAAAACTGTTTTAATGGCTGAGATTTCTGAGATATTAAGTAGTGAAAAAGATTGGATAACTGTTGATATTGAGAATCCTGAGGGGAATATTATCGAGTTACTTGCCAGGGGACTTTATAGAAAACCTCATATTAGAAATATGTTTGTCGAGGCAAAATTAGATTTTTCAGTAATGGGGCTGGGTGTGTCTGTTGAAAAAGCGAAGCTTATAGCGTCTAATGAGTTAGATGTGCTTGATATGATGCTCTCAACTTTAAAAAAGCACAACAAGAAGCTACTAGTGACCATAGATGAAGTGACTTACTGTGAAGAGATTGCTGAGTTCTCACATGCATTATCTTCTTATGCAAGAGCAAAATATGATATTTTTGTATTGATGACCGGACTCAAATCTAATATCAAAGCTTTAAAGAATGATAAGTCGCTTACTTTTTTATATAGAGCGAAAGAACATGAGGTGTGAGGATGAAATTTTACGACCTTGAGGGCCTTTCTCAGAAGTGCGGGACGGACAACAAGTATGACATCACGGCGCGTATCGCGGCGCGGGCCCGCTGGCTGAGCGGGCAGAGAACGGCGGACAGGGCTATGACACTCAGTCGGTACTTGCCGCTAATGACCTCTGGAAGTCTCTTGGCGACAAGATGGTCAGCTCTGACGGTTTCTACGATGTCGGCGCGATTGTCGAGATTGCTGACGGAACTACAAACACCTTCACCGGCGCAAATACATACAGGATACTTGAGCTTTCGCCGAAACTTGACGACGACACCGACCTGCCGAAGTACAGCGCATCAGAAATCGGGAGCAACATTTCAGCCCAGCAGAAGATGTACAAGCTCGACGGAGCGTTTCATTCACGCCGCACAATGGTAATAGGCGGAGGTTCGGCGGGAACAGGAAAGCTCAACATCACATCAACAACCTGCGAGGGTCTCGATTCCGAGATGCACATGCTGATTGACGGCGGAGTAATCTCAGTCTCAGCTCCAGATGACGGAATCAACGTGAACGAGGACTATGTGTCGGTCTTCACGATGAAGAGCGGCACTCTCACGGTAAGCTCAACGGGCGGAGATGGCATAGACTCTAACGGCTGGGTTGCTTTCAACGGCGGAACTCTCAACATTACAGCTGGAAGTCAGAGACAGAACTCAGCGGGCGAGGCAGGGATTGACGCAGAGAACGGTGTCTATATCTACAACTCGAACGCATACACATGGAGTGCTTCAGGAAGCGGCGGGAATGACCCTCGCCCAGAAAGACCGGATGCCCCAATAATCACGACGGAATCACTTTCTTCTGCGACAGTAGGAACGGCATATTCTGCAAAGCTCGAAGCAACAAGCAATTCGCCGATAACGTGGACAGTATACTCAGGCTCTCTTCCAACAGGTCTTACTCTCAACCCATCGACAGGCGAAATCTCAGGCATTCCATCGTTACCGGGAGAATTCACGTTTATGTTGGCCGCGAGTAACTCAGCCGGTAGAGCTTCTCAGACATTTACCCTCACCGTTGAGCCTGAAGATGTCCCAGTCGTGATAGCTTCCGAAGCTCTTAATCCCGCAGAGACAGGACAGCCCTACAGTCATAGTCTCAAAGCCTCAGGTGCTCCGACCTCATGGAGCGTAACGAGCGGAGTTTTGCCCGCCGGATTGACGCTCTCAGCTGACGGAGTAATCACCGGCACAGTCAGCACGGACGCAATCGAGTCCAATGCAGAATCGGGCAAGGTTTACTCCTTCGACATAACGGCTGAGAATGCGGCAGGCTCAGACACAAAGACCTTCAGCATCACCGTATATCAGCCTGTCCGGATCATCACTGAGGCCCTCCCGAACGCAAAGGAAGGCGAGGAATATTACGCTGAGATTGAGGCGGAAGGCACGCGTGACACATTCACTCAGAACGTAACCAGCACAATCCCTCCAGGCTTGGAATACGGCACTTCCGAGACTGGAAAAATCACCCTCAAAGGAACTCCCTCAATCGCCGGAAATTACAGTGTTGCGGCAGTTTTTGCGAACAGATGGAGTACGGTCGAGGAAAGCTTCACACTCACTGTCGAAGGGAAAACAACATCTACAGCGAAGCCAAGAATAACAATCCCGAAGACGGACGATTACCTTATTGCCGGAAAAGATTACAGCTTCCAGTTCGGGACATCAGGAAATGCGCCCGTAATCTGGGCAGTAACTGGCAACGTTCCAGCGGGACTGTCGTTCGATGCTTCAACGGGGAAACTCAGCGGGAAAGCCGAAGCTACAGACGAAGGGAAGTATTCATACTCTCCGATGTCATACAGCTTCACGATTACTGCCACGAACAGCGGCGGAACTGACAGCGCGGATGTGTACATGAAGGTTTACTATCCGCCGGAGTTTGCTGCTTCTTCATTGCCCAACGCTACACTGAACGCAGGCTACAAGGCTGAGATTACGGCTGAAGGCACAGAGCAGGGCATGACATGGGCAGCATCGTCAATGAATCTCCCGGAAGGTCTGACCCTCACAACGTCCAAGAACAACCGTAAATGCACAATCACTGGAGTGCCGCATGAAATAGGGACATCAAGCTTCACTCTGAAACTCTCAAACACTGCCGGTTCAACGTCGGAAAAAGTATTCATTCTGAGAGTCAGCGAGGCTTCACCAGAGGAGACAGGGAAACCGACAATCTCAACTCAGTCGCTGTACAACGGTGAAATATCCGTGCAGTACGTTGCGTTTCTTGAGGCGGCTGGCCGTAGACCGATAACGTGGTCGCGGTCAGGCGGAAAGCTCCCCAAAGGTCTGACTCTCGACAGTTACGGAGCAATCAAAGGAGTTCCAACAAAGGCGGGAACGTACAACTTCACCGTAACCGCAGCCAACAGTGAGGGATCATCATCGCAGAACTTCACCATCGTGGTAACGGGCGACAAGTACAAGAAGCCTAAAATCTCAACGAGGAAGATTCCCGACGCCACTCAAAACCAGCCATACAGCGTTCAGCTGGCATGTACAGGGACTGAGCCGATAACGTGGTCATTGGCGAACAACAAGCAGCCTTCGGGGATTTACGTTACTGAGGACGGAAGAATCACGGGAATCCCGAAAGAGGCCGGAAAGTTCAGAATCAAAGTCAAAGCCGAAAACAACATAGGCTCTGCGACGCGGACATTCAGCCTCAAGGTCGACGGTATTGCGCCGAAGATACTGACCGATGACCTTCCCATAGGCACGAAGAAAGTGAGCTATAACGCGCAGTTGGTTGCTGACGGAACAGACCCGGTAAAGTGGAGCAAATCGGGGAGTTTCCCTTCCGCCCTGAAGCTCAACACAAAGACTGGAGCAATCACTGGCAAGCCAAGAAAGGCAAATACATACGGCTTCAAGATAACTGCCAAGAACAAGTACGGCAAGTACACAAAGTCGTTCGTCATTATCGTAACTGACGAAGCTCAGGAAACAAGCAGCACGACATCAGCCGTTATAGAGCCTTCAACAGCTATTGCTCTGGATTACCCGCAGGAATACTCAGAGCCTGAAATTTTCCCCAATCATGAGAGCGAGATTGATCTCTTCGTTGTCAGCGGGGACGAGGAACTTAGGGGCGAGATTTATGCTCCAGAAGGTAAGCCCTTGACGTTCAAGATCGGCGCGGAAGCTGAGGATGTGGAAGTCTACATTGCTGACGAGGCTATTGCGATTGACGTTGAGGACGATGGGACGTTCATTCTTCCGGGTGAACTTGTAAGTGATGAGTTCGTGATTTACGCGGTTTCTGACGGGGTGAAGACGATCGAGCTTTACATCGTCGCGGAAGAGGAAGAGTAACAGTAGAAATCAGCAGGGGGAGTGCTTGCTAGGCATTCCCCTTTTTCATGCTTACGAGAAGGGTCATACGTTCGTGAATATCACCGCGCCTGTACGAATAGCACCGCTCATCTTTAAGCGTGTCGATTCCTGAGAGGGTTATATTCCCTTCAGAAAGTCCCTCGTCAATAAGCTGGCATCTAATCTCGCCCGCAAGGTCAAAATATAAATTCTCGCCTTCAATATCGTAATTCTCTTTGTGGAACGCCTCAATCCCCTTGACTGTCCATTCATCGCCGGACTTCCTGAAGTATTCCCGCCCTATACATGGCCCAATCCAAGCAAAAGAATCACTCACATCACCATAAATCTCGCGGGCAATTCTGAGACCTTCACGCGAAATATTGAGGACTGTTCCCTTGTAGCCGGAATGAAGTATCATGACCCACGAAATCCCCCATATCATAACGGGAGCGCAGTCAGCAAACCTCAGTGATGCCTGAACGTTCGGGACTGTCAGCAATACACCGTCAGCCTCAAGCCTTGAAGGGAGAGAAATCTCAGGGAGAGTATCAGCGTCGACGACAAGAATTTTTTTCCCGTGAACCTGCGAGGGCTTTATGTGAGGTATTGAGTCGGAAATGTCCAGCGTATCCCCGTTCATGAAGAAATCAGCGGCAATACTCGTGGTTGTCGTTATTCTCATTCTGCAAGCTCCGGAAAATTCTCGTGCGCAATCTTCATCATGTCGTCGCCAAAAAGAGCAATCACTATGTCCATCTCATCGCCGCTTCTGCTCAGAAAATCCTGTATTGTGTTCACGGCAATTTTGAGAGCATCAGCCTTTGGGTAGCCGTAGATTCCTGCTGAGATTAGTGGGAAGGCAAGAGATTTGCAGGCATTATTCTCCGCGAGCCTCAGAGAGTTTTCATAGCATGACCGAAGAAGCCCGGCCTCGCCGTGTTTTCCGCCGCCCCATTTTGGTCCGACTGTATGGATTATGAACTTTGCTGGAAGATTGTAACCCTTTGTGATTTTCGCGCCTCCTGTACGACAGCCTCCGAGAGTTTTGCATTCCTCAAGAAGCTCTTTTCCTGCTGCCCTGTGAATTGCGCCGTCAACTCCTCCGCCTCCTAAGAGCGTTGAGTTTGCAGCGTTCACTATCGCATCAACATTGAGCGTCGTAATATCAGCCTTGATTATCCTAAGTGGCATTATGATTTCACCTTTCTGTGCTAAGATTATCTTATATTTTTTGTTACGGGGGAAATTGTACATGAATCTCGACTTTTTTGCAGTAGCTTCAAACCTCGTCAGTCTATTTGCTTTAATCGCAGTAGGATATATTGCCGTCAAATCCGGCGTACTTCACCCGGAAGCCTCACCGCATTTCTCGTCCCTCCTGATGAAAATCACGCTTCCCTGCACGATATTCGTATCGCTCGTTACCCGTGAATACAACGCCGCCTTTGCCCGCGATGGAATAACGATAACTCTCGCCGGAATAGTGGCATTCCTTGCCATGCTTTATATTGGGCGAGGACTTTCGCTGCTTCTCAGAGTTCCTGACGGCACGAGAGGTGTGTGGGCATTCGTAAGCGCGTACAGCAATTCGGGGTTCATGGGATTTCCGATAGCACTTGCGCTTTTCGGGACTGAAGGACTCGCGCTCTCGGTGATGCTGAATATCTCGTTCAACGCGACAATATACACGCTGGGAGTCATGGAGTTAATCAGAGATAATCCCAATCACGGCTCGGACGGCATCAACATAAAGTCAATAATCTTCAGCAACATAAACATAGCAACTGTATTGAGCCTGATATTCTATTTCGGGAGGATCAGCGTTCCTCAGTCATTGATTGTTCCTCTGAACTATATTTCCGGCATAACCACTCCGCTCTCGATGATGATAATCGGAATGACGCTCGCTCACTCGAAAATGTCATCGCTTTTCACGGACGTTCACGCTTGGACTGCTACGGCCACGAGGCTGGTTGTGTATCCTGTTGCGCTGATTGGGATATTCAGAGTGTTCCCGCTGAGTGAGAATCCTCTCGTGAGTGCGGTGCTTGTGCTTATAGCTGCGATGCCCGGGGCTAGTGTTACGGCGGTTTTGTGCGAGATGTATCACGGGAATATTGACTTTGCTGCGAGGGCTATGTTCATTCAGAATATTCTTTGCATGGTTACGATTCCGATAGTATGTATGATGATTTAGTTCTGGTGTGGTAAAATAGGGACAACATTGAGGGGAGTTGACCCCTATTCAGAAATTAAATTACTCCCGGTTTAGCGTCCGAGCCTGTCCCAAAGAAGTAACGCGGTAAGGACAAAACTCATCAGCCAGTTGAGGACAGTGAGGAAAGAACAGATTTGGCGGATCAGCTTTCTTCCTGCCCTCTTCCGGGATTTACGAGCCTTGTGAGCCATGATAATCACCAGATTCCTACAGGGAGGCATTCCCGCTATGAGACGACCCTGTCCTCGTCCCCGAGCCCCTCGTGAAAGCTATTATACACTACAACTGATATAATTCCCCCAATTACTCACAGGAGGGCAAAATGTTTACACTAAATCCCGAAAAACTATACTTCTTTGACGGCGCAATGGGTACTATGCTGCAATCACGAGGCCTTAAACTCCGCGAAATTCCCGAAATCCTCAGCCTCACTCAGCCCGAATTGATACGCTCGGTCCATCGCGAATACCTCAATGCAGGAGCCGACTTCATCACCGCCAACACATTCGGAGCAAATCGCTTCAAGCTCGCAAATTCCGGCCACTCAGTCAGCGAAATCATCAAAGCCGGTCTCACTTTAGCCCGCGAAATCACTCATGGAACACATGCTCATGTAGCCCTAGATATTGGCTCGACTGGACGTGTCATGTACCCATCAGGTGATGCCTCGTTCGATGAAATCTATGATGCCGTCGCCGAAATGGTCATTGCTGGGAAAAATCTTGCTGACGTCATATTGCTCGAAACTTTCACGGACTTGCACGAACTTAAAGCCGCTGTACTTGCCGCACGTGAAAACTCGGAGCTCCCCGTATTCGCGACAATGAGCTTCGAGGAATCGGGGCGTACATTCTTCGGAGCAAGCGTTGAGGCAATGACCGCCACACTTGAAGGGCTTGGGATTGACGCGCTTGGTGTGAACTGCTCACTCGGCCCAGCGCAATTACTCCCAATCGTCGAGAGGCTTTGTAAATGTTCGCATATTCCCGTAATGGTTCAGCCTAACGCAGGTCTCCCCGTAATGAGGGACGGAGTTTCGCATTATGACGTTACGCCGGATGAGTTCGCTGAAATCTCGGTGAAGTTCGCGGAATTTGGCGTGAATATTCTCGGAGGCTGCTGCGGTACTACCCCTCAGCATATCGCACTCATGAAACGCGTCGTAATGTCGAAGGTCGGCCATGCTGTTACCCGGAATGTACCCGATGATACGCTTGTGTGTTCACCGTCAAAAGTCGTAACCTTCGGGCGGAAGTTCATCGTAATTGGCGAGCGTCTCAATCCGACAGGGAAGAAGATGCTGCAGAAAGCTCTCCGCGAAGGCAACACTGACTACCTCCTCAAAGAGGCTGTTAAACAGCAGGAACAGGGCGCGGATATTCTCGACCTTAACGCCGGACTTCCTGACATTGACGAACCCAGCGTACTCACTCACGCATTGAGGGAGATTCAGGGTGTAGTGAATTTGCCGATTCAGATAGACAGCTCGGACGCAAAGGCATTAGAGTCAGCCGCAAGAATCTACAATGGCAAGCCCATTCTGAACTCAGTGAACGGAAAATCATCAAGCCTCGAAAGCGTGTTACCTGTCGCAAAGAAATACGGTGCTTGTGTCCTTGGACTTACTCTCGATGACAAGGGTATACCTGAGTCAGCCGAAGAAAGATTCAGGATCGCCCGCCTCATCGTTGACATGGCCGAATCTCTGGGCATTCCTCGCCGTAACGTTCTTATTGACTGCCTCACTCTCACGGCATCAGCACAGCAGAAGCTAGTCCCTGAGACTTTGAGAGCAATAAGAATGGTGAGCGATGAGCTTGGGGTAAAGACGATTTTGGGACTGAGCAACGTTTCATTCGGCTTGCCCAGAAGACCGTTAGTGAACCGCACAATGATGATGGCAGCGATAATGCAGGGGCTTGACGGGGCAATCATAAATCCCGGAGACGCTGACCTCAAGGAGACGCTGTATGCTTGGAACTTGCTCTCAGGCGGTGAGAAGGAAATGCAGGACTACATATCCTACTGCGAGGCTAACCCAGCGAGTTCGTCAACAGCACCCGCGAAAATCACAGGCACTCCATCACAGTCAGCCGTGAACGATCTCAACACTGCAATAATTCGCGGCCTCAAAGATGAGTCAGCCTCAATGACACGTGAACTCCTGAAGACCTCAAAGCCCCTTGAAATCATCGAGAACAACATAGTCCCAGCCCTCGACAGTGTAGGCAAAAGCTACGAGGCTGGAAAGTTATTCCTCCCTCAGCTCATAAAGTCAGCGGAAGCAGCAAAATCAGCATTTGAAGTTCTCTCGCTAAACATGGAAAAGTCAGGCGACACAGGAAAGGCTAAAGGCCCTGTGATTCTTGCGACGGTATACGGCGATGTCCATGACATTGGGAAAAATATTGTGAAGACGATATTCGAGAACTACAATTTTGACGTTATCGACTTGGGGAAGGATGTTGCGCCGGAGAAGATCGTCGAGGCCGTCATAAATCGCGGGGTAAACGTCGTCGGTCTCAGTGCGTTAATGACCACGACCGTTGCGAGCATGAAGGAGACTATCTCAAAACTCAAAGAAGCCTGCCCTAACGTGAAAGTCATTGCTGGAGGGGCAGTCTTTACTCCGGAACTTGCGGACTATGCTGGCGCCGATTTCTACGCCAGAGATGCTATGGAGGGCGTTAGAATAGTGTCATCGCTTCTGGAATGAGAATCTGAAAAAGCGTGTTTCTAGCCGGAAAATTAGGAACACGCTAACACTTGTCTTAACGCTGGTAGCTGACTCTGAAGTTTCTGCCAATGTCAATCTCATCAACATTAAATACATCGATATTGCGGATTTCCCTTCTCTTGCCTTTGCCATAGTCAACACGAATATCCCAGAATCTTACGCCATGACGACTGGCAGAGTTAGGGCATAGGGTAACGTACTCCCCATTTCCAAGAGTCATGTTCCTTCCATCAGAAACAATGAATCTGTCTCTAGCTTGCCACAGGTTATTTGATGAAGGCCTCATCCATATTCCACTGAATGTCCAGCCGGAATTATTGACGACAGTGATGTATACTTCCGGAGTGCCATCATCATAAAACGATCCTGCTTCCCCTTCGTCTGAAGAATCATATTCGGCATAAGAAGCAACAACACCAGCCAAACACACGGTGAGTACGACTACAAGCATAACGGCAAGAAAACTCTTCTTCATAGTATTCACCTCCTTTCTTGAATATTACGCTCCTGAAATATGGTAGCCAATAAATTTGGCCATTATTGATGATGTTTTGAATTGTTAAAATTATAAGCACATTCCCTCTTTTATTGTATGTATTTTTTCAGTTTCTACAGTAAGTAATTTTTTCGTTTTTAGTGCGAGTGTTACCGCTTGTGTGCTTGAATATGCAAATGACCATAACAAAAATCCCCGCCTATCTCTGACGGGGACAATATATCTCCAAGTTACGCTTTTATTGCCTCTGCTCGACCGGGATACGCTATGAGTGCGTTCTTGAGAATGTTCAACGCTTTTTCGAGGTCTTCTTTCTTGAGGACGTATGCCATTCTTACCTCGTCCATTCCCAAGCCTGGCTGTGCGTAAAATCCGCTTCCCGGCGCGGCCATCGTTGTCTCGCCGTTAATGTCGAAATTCTGAAGCATCCATATAATGAACTTCTCCGAGTCATCTACCGGCAATTTCACCATAGTATAGAATGCTCCTTTAGGTTCATGGCAGTAAACGCCGTCAATAGCCCTTAGTCCATGATACAGCACATCACGGCGCATCTTGTACTCCTTGTTGACTTCCTGCAAGTAGCTTTTCGGTGTCTTATAGAGTGCCGCCGCACCAACCTGCTCAACTGCCGACACGCTCAAACGTCCCTGACAGAGTTTCATTACCTGCGCAAGAAATTCTTTGTTCTTGATTGCAAGACAGCCTATCCTGATACCGCATGCACTGAATCTTTTCGACACAGAGTCAACCATAATTACACGGTCAAGAGCGTCCTTAGCCTCACCGAAGCTCATAAACTCCCCGGCCTCGTATATGAATTCCCTGTAGACTTCATCAGCAATAATATACAGGTCGTGTTTTTTCGCCAGACGCACAAGCATTCCTATTTCATCAGGCGTAAATGATGCTCCTGTAGGGTTGCAGGGATGTGATACCCAGAAAGCGCGGGTCTTGCTGTTGATGAGCCCCTCTATGACATTCTCCGGAGGAAGATGGAAGCCCGTCTCTGCCTTTGTGGGAATGGGAACGAGATTAGCCAGTGCAAGCCGTGCAAATGTGTTGTAGTTTGCGTAGAACGGTTGAGGTACTAATATCTCATCGCCGGGGTCGCACATGATCATCACTGCGAACTGTAACGCCTCACTGCCTCCGCTGGTGATATAAATTTCGTTCGGGTTATAGTCTACATTCATTGCCTGATAGTAGCCGCTCACTGCCTCACGCAATTCCAGTATTCCCTGTGATGGCTGATATGCTACTGTATGCGGGTGAAAGTTCCTGATTGCCTCAAAGTATTCATCAGGTGTCTTGATGTCAGGCTGTCCTATGTTCAGGTGATATACTTTCTTCCCTTTAGATTTTGCCTCGTCTGCGTAGGGAATGAGCCTGCGTATTGGCGAGATCTTTAGTGCCTGTATCCTGTCCGATAAATGCAAAGTATTTTTGCCTCCCTCGTTATTTTGCTTTGCCCTGTGATGCAACTGCCGCCTGAGCCGCCGCTATAGCCTCTGCATCGCCTAAATACCTGTGTGATTTCGGCGTAAGGTCGTCATTCAGTTCATAGAGCAGCGGTACTCCCGTCGGTATGTTGAGTTCGAGAATATCCTTGTCCGACACGTTGTCGAGATACTTCACCAGTGCACGCAGTGAATTTCCGTGTGCGGCAATGATGATCTTCTTTCCGGCCTTGATCGTCGGTACAATAGCCTCATTCCAGAACGGCACAACACGCGCAACAGTATCCGCAAGGCATTCGGTTAACGGTAATTCTGCCTCTGTCAGTCCCGCATATCTCGGATCATGCCCAGGATAACGCTCATCATCTTTCGTGAGGACAGGCGGCGGAACATCATAGCTCCTGCGCCATATCTTGACCTGAGCATCACCGTATTTTGCTGCTGTGTCTGCCTTGTTGAGACCCTGAAGTCCTCCGTAGTGCCTCTCGTTGAGCTTCCATGAATGCTGGATAGGTATCCACATCCTGTCCATCTCCTCAAGAACAAGCCAGAGTGTCTTTATTGCCCTCTTCAGCACAGACGTGAAAGCATAATCGAACGCATAGCCCTCAGCCTTGAGAAGCCTTCCTGCTGAACGTGCCTCTTCAATTCCCTTCTCTGACAATGGGACATCAGTCCAGCCCGTAAATCTGTTCTCTTTGTTCCAAGCGGATTCACCATGACGGATTAATACGATTTCATACATGATAAGTTTTTCCTCCTGTGTAAATTTTTCCCGTAAGATTATCAGAAAATTTCAATTTTTCCAATCTCCAGCAAAATAAAATTGTCTCGAAAATATAACGCGTTCTATTTTGCTGCT
>CALGGR010000242.1 GCA_937915755.1 uncultured Fretibacterium sp.
TCACATATAAATACTCTGTTACAGAGGTTATGTTAATTGTGAAGACAGGTTCTAATTTCTAATGCTACATGTTCAGACAGATCCATTTTCATAAATTCCGTAGCAAAATACCGCACGGCCAGGAACACTGCAACAATCGCAGCAAGTGCCATAACACGGTGCGAGTTTTTTTTCTGAACGGCACGGCTGAAAACAATCTTTTTAACCATGTTTTCAACCAACATACCGACAACAAGACAAATAATCGCGCTCAGCCATATTGAATAGCCCATGAGCTTCGGGATTTCAAAGCCGAAGCCATAACCAAGAGCAGCAATTAAAGCTACCGCTAAATCGTAAATCGTAAATAATTTCTTCATGTGTATCTTCCTGCTTTAATGAAAACCCCCGAGCGTTTTCACGTTCGAGGGTATGTCCTTACAGTCAATTTTTCCTTCTGAAGGCCATAAGACCGCTCAGTAAGAAGGCTAATGTTCCAAAGCTAAGACCCGCGTTACAGCCGCTGCTTGACGAGGAAACTCCGCCGCCGTTGCTTTCGCTGTCGCTGTCCTCAGTGTTGAATTTAAGGACTCCGGCGGTTTCCCAGACATCGCCGTCTGCGGATTTCTGAACGGTTATCTCATAATCTCCTTTGGGCGTGTAACCTGCTATTGAGCTTACCGTTATAACCGCCTCTTTGCCGTAGTTCTCAGGCGCGGTTTCGTCCTCGCTGGCGGTCTTGAGGGTCTCAAGGGTGATGTCGAGATAGTTACTGTCATCGTCCCCCTCATCCGACACTGAAACAAGCCTGTTGATCTTCACGCCCGAAATAATCCAGAAAACATTCTCGTCTGCGCTGAGAGTGTAAGTTCTTCCCGTCGCGCTCGAAACTATGTCATCTGAGATTGGCTCAAGCTCAAAATCAGGATCTACGCCCTCGTAAAATTCTTCAACAGCAGATTCCAGCTCCTCATCAGTCAGAACCATCACTCCGAACGTGGCTGAACTTGCCGCCGCTTTTATCTCACTTTCCGAAGCCAGTAATTCAGCCGGCGATACCGTGAACGTAACCTGATTGTTCCCGTTGAACAGTGCAATATCACTCACCATAAACACGTCAGCTATATCGTCAGCCGCAAGACTGCTCAGGTCAACCACTGTATTGAGGCTCGCTCCCGGAAGTTTCTGACGGCCTGACTGAGTCAGCAAACTACCCATGAATAAAGCATAAGGGATTTCTTCCCCGGAATAGCTGAAGTTGGCCGCTATTGTTACGAACGAGTCATCACTGTGCGCCCTCATGTATGCTGCCATGTCGGTTATCCTGTTATTATCGCCGTCCGTGAAGTACAACGGAGTCAGCCGCGCTTCATCAGCTGCCGCGCTGAACATTCCCGCACCGCTGGCAAGAACACTTCCGCCCTTCGGGTCTGTATCACCCTGATTGTAGACCTCGAACGGATAAAATCCCGTGTTGTTCCCGCCGTAATCGTTGAGGGTAGTATTGTCTGCTCTGTAGCGTCCCTCGTGAACTTCGGTGATTGCGTTTTCCGGGTCTATCTCTACATAGAAATAGTAGTTGTCACCTTTCGGGATGTTCGGTCGCCAGTTGAATACAGCCGTTCCCCTGTTGTTGGTCTTGTCGTTCCGCCAGCCGCCAAGAGTCATTGATACTGTGCCGATAACAGTCTTTGGAGATGTCGGAGAATTTTCCGTTGTCCACGAAAGACGGACGTTGAAATTTCCCGTGTCAACAAAACTCGCGTTATACAAAGGCACACGGATCTCATAATTCTGTTCGTTCACAAGACGTTTATCCGTGAAGAATGAAAAGTCAGGCATATAGAATCTTATTCCCCTGATTTTCATTGCTGACTGGTCGTATGTGTTTGCCTTGAAATCACTGCCGCTCTTGACAAACTTATGAGGAAGCAATAAAGCAGGGTCGGGCATCCTCCGGTATACGCTGGTACTTTCCCATAGCCTTGCGGAATTAATGCTTGAGAGTTCTACTGCTGTCCCAAGCGTCATAGCTCCCTCTTTGGCTACGAATGGCTGCATTTTGATTGTGTGATCCGCCGCCTGCATTGCCGTAAGTATCGAGCTGCCCTGCAAACTGTAGCTTATGCGTTCGGATTTGCTGTATTCCTTCGAGAACGTCTTCGGGTTATCACTGTCAGGCATCTTTACTCCTGTAGCTTTGTTCCCGTTAAAGAGTTTGTCAAAGAATGATATAGTTGAAGTGAACCCGCTCGGAGTTACCTTCTTTTCCGTGTGCTGCATGTTTGAGGTTGCTTTCGTGAAAGTTATTCCCGTGTTGTCCAGCGTATTGCTGAAGCCCCACATGTTTTGATCCGCAAGAATGCCTGCGTCGTTATAGCCCTCAACATCTCCGATCTGAGACGGATATGAGAAGAAGTTACCCTCCTCATGAAGCGGCTGATACAGATCGTCATTTATCGAGGATAACGTACGAAGCGCAGAGTTTTCACTCATCGTAAACGTCAGGAAAAGCTCTTTTTCACCCTGCACCGTACTGGGCTTATCTATCGGATTCGAGTCAATTCTCGGCCCGGCAGCAAGCCACATCGGTATCGGCCTCGTCAGCACCGGATAACGCCATATATGCCTCGCAGTGTCAGTAAACAGAATGCTGTCGTGTGTAGTCGCCGTGATGGTCTTGTCGATAATTGTCGTTGATGATTCGGAGTTAGTCCGCTGGTCTATCGAGTCAATTTTGTCCGTCAGGAAGTTCATCATCTGTGGAAGTTGGGCTGTCGGGCTTGGAGGCTCCCAAACCGCGGCTAGCTTCTGCTCCGTAGTCATATTCCCGACTTTTATACCGTGCGCTATATTGCCGATTGCAGACGCGAATCCTACGAGACCTTTTACTTTGCCGAATGTCCCCTGAACTTTCTTGTCAGTTCCATTTGGGTCGACCGCAAACATTGTCTCAATCGACTGGCTCAAGTCCTGCTTCACGGTGTTTGTCGTGGAATCAGTAGTTGAGCTGCCGTATGAAACTGTCATATTACCGCCGTTCGTGGCGTCGCTGTACGTGAAGTTTACAGGATTTTTTGTAAGGGCTTTTCCGTCCGCGCTCACATTGTCAACGTGGTAAGGAATTGCGCTGAGTGCCGCGACATAACTTCTGTTTGAACGCTTCCTCATGTGTGAAGGAGTGCCGAGTTCAACGCCCTCTCCGGCAAGGTCAACCGCCACAAGTCCGCGCCACGTTTCAGAGCCTGTTGCGTCCCTAAGTGCGATTTTCCCGTCCTCGAAACCGTCAAATTGTTGGCTGGCGTTGAGTTTCGTCTTGAAGATTGTTACGCAGTCGTTGCCGTCTCTGTCCTTCCACGACACCGCAATATCATCAACTGTCCTCGCATTGCCGAGTTTGCCGGTGAAAGGCCCTGCCGCTATCGAGAACATACGGGGCGCATACATGTAGGCTATGTAGTCGGGGTTTGTACCCTCATTCTTGTTGTCGCTTTCGTACATCCCATCGTAATGGACGTAACGCCACTCAATGAAAGGTTTATCGCCGAGAAGTTTTGTGTTTTTGTCCTGAGCAAGGCCGTACAGAACACCGTAATTGTAGTTGTTTTCACCGCTCTGGCCGCCACCCTTCACGTGAGAGTCATCATGAATTGGCTTTATTGAACCCCTGTTGAATGTCCAGACAGCAAGGTGAGGATAAGCGTAAAAATCGTCCCACCTCAAGCTAAAACCCTTAATTTTTGCGTCCCATTTCTTATGGTGAACATATCCGAGCAGAAGGGTAACAATCTCGCTTTTGCCGTCTCCGTCAAGGTCAGCCGCAACAGCCCTCAGTCCGACAACTCCTGAAACCCACGCTTCGGGAAGGTCATCATTCCAATTGTCTTTAAGTCTCTCGCTATGGTAGTCCTTCGCTGCTTCATCAGTATCGATCTCGCCTTTATTAGCATTCCACTGATAGACCTTGCAGTTCACATCACCGACCATAGGGCCTTCGCGCCAGCCTTTATCGTTCTTGAGGGCAGCTGCTCTGTGTGGTCTCTTGTAAAGTACAGCAATTTCGTCCTTGCCGTCCCCGTCAAAATCCCCTGCGGTCATGTCGCTTACCGGCTGATTTTCAAGCTGACCATTCCACCACAAGTCAGAGGTGTCAACCTGTATTCCGCTTTCACCGCCCAGAGACTTAACATCAAGTTTTCCGTTTGAGAAATTCAACTTGTAAACGAAAAGCTTTATCTCAGTTCGCAAGTGCAGCATCAATGCTACTTCGTTATTGTACTTGTCGCCGTCAAAATCCCCGACCGCCATTGACACAATATACGGCTTCTGTCTGAAAGGAGTTGTCCGCGTCAGGTCGGTCAAAGCCTCATACGTCATATTGCCGTTATCGTCTGCATTGAGGGCGAAAAATTCGAGGCGCACTTCTTGATCACTTTTTGGACATATCAATCTGAAATATCTATAATACGTTCTAAAATACTGGGAATCGTGATAGGGTTGATCGTCGTAGCGCGACCAGTCGTCCACTCTGGTCAACCCCGAAGCGGCAACAAAAATTTCACGGTCATAGCCCTTTACGGACATAACTCCTGTTCCGTACACCTCGCTGATACAATTTTCAATGGTAGTAACTGTAGTATCACGTTTAACCGTAAATGCATTTGAAAACGCCGGTGATGTGTATGTGCCGAAATCCGAAATGCTTACCGTATTTGCGAGATTGTCAGGAGTTGCGCCGACCATATTTTCGTCTCTGGTGCTGGAAAGAGTCTTGAAGAAATACTTCAGGCTGCCGTTAGGGGCTATGTTGTGGAACATCAACGCTCTTTTGCCGTTGTAGAGTCTGCGAGACACGGCAGGACGGTAAAACTTAGGCTCGCCTTCATATATAGGCACACGTATCATTTCCCTGTCATACTCCGTTTCGCGCTTTTCATATTTCCATCTGGGTTCTTCCATCAGTCTGGCCTCTTCCCTCTTAGACTCTTCAGACATTTCATACAGATGTATCTCCTTCATCTTGGTAATGGAAACGTCCGGGTTTGGGTTTGACCAAATCTTCCGCTTTGCCGACGCTGAACCGTCCGCACCGAACAATGAGGTGAATACGTCAAGATAGGTGTTGTCGTTGTTGCTCGAGCCCCTGACGGTGATTAGTCCCTTCTTTGGGAGTGAGAGATCCCCCCTGTTGACTTCCTTGACTATGTCGTCAACGCTTCCGATTGCTTTGCCGTTTATCGTCTGAGCGGCTTCCGCAAACTCTCCGCAAAACTGAAGACAGAATACCGCCATCAGAATTGCCGTGAGTAATCTTAACTTGCGCATGATATTGATACTTCCTTTCGTTAAAGTTTTTTTTATTATCTATTCTTGCTCTGTTGCAGTCAAAGTAGTTTCCATATTGTCAAATCTGCTCCACGCATTTTTACATCGCGCCGGTTTATCATAACTGCGAACATAAAATAGGAGGCACATTGATTGAATGAAGACTTTATTTGCCAGAACTCTGCGCACACTTAGAGAAAACAGAGGGCTTTCACAAAAACAGCTCGGACAAAAAATGTTCGTCAATCATTCTACCGTTGCACGCTGGGAAAATGCCAGCAGACTGCCCGACGCTGTTATGATTTGCCGGATTGCTGATTGTCTCGGTGTTGATGTCAATGAATTGTTCAGGCTCGCGGCTCAGAGCGAAGAAAATCCAAACGTCATTATCGTTGACGACAGCAAGGTAATTCTCTCTGACTGTCTGGCTGTACTGGGGGAAGTCATGCCTAACGCTACAATAACGGGCTTTATTTGGCCGTTGGAAGCGATTGAATATGCAAAAAAGAATCGTGTTGCTCTGGCTGTCCTCGATATTGAACTGGGAACATCAAGCGGTCTTGATCTTTGCGGAACTCTGCTTGAAATCAATCCACGCACAAACATTGTGTTTCTGACTGCCTATGCTGATTACTCATTCGACGCATGGAAAACTAAGGCAAGCGGTTTCATGCTGAAGCCCCTGACTGCGGAGGACGTAAAGGAACAGCTGAAAAAGTTACGTTATCCGTTTTCAGCAGGAGATGTTGAGCAATGATTTTCTGGTACGATTTCTTCTTCTACTATTTTGCGAGCGGCGCGACTCTTCTGTTAAGTTTGCTGGGACTGTGGTTCATCGCCATCATGCCCAATGTAGACCGCTGGAGCAAACGTTTTTTTCGGATACTTTTTGCCGCTTTTGTGCTGTTGAGCTTGAACTGTATCATTCAGGTTGTTTTGTACAGTCATACAGTCCCGATTGCGTCTCTATATATCACATTCATTCTGGAATCCCTGCTACTCTCGATGACTCTGCCTATGATTACGGTTTATCTTCTGCACTGCTGCGGAGAAGGTGTGTGCTCAAGCAAGCTGTTTTATGCCGTGCTGAGTCTATGGGCAGTCTTTTGCGCAATGCTTGTAATTGCTCCGTTCATTGGAGGCTTCTACTATTTTACGCCTGACAACAGATATTACCGCGACTCTTGGTATCCGCTGCTGATGGTGCCGCCGCTCGTTCTGTTGTTGCTCAATATCGGAGGACTGATGCGGAGGCGGAAGCGGCTTTCACATAAAGCATTCCTCAGCTTTCTCTTGGCCATGCTGCCCACGACAGTAATGTTAGTGATAAATACATTCATCGAAGTATACCCGCTCGTAGACATATGCGTTGTCATGTCCGCACTGTCTATGTACAGCCTTATATTGTCCGATCAGGTTGAACAGTATTTGAGCCGGCAGCGGGAAATCGCCAATCAGCGCAACAGCATTATGGTGCTGCAAATGCGGCCTCACTTCATCTATAACACAATGACGAGTATATATTGCCTCTGCGGTCAGAATCCTAAACTTGCCCGGCAGGTTATCATGGATTTCACAACATACCTGCGCAAGAACTTTACCGCCATTGCGAGCGCAACGCCAATTCCATTTTCTTCGGAGCTGGAACACACACGCGCCTACCTTGCTGTAGAACAAGCTCAATATGAGGACAGCCTGTTTGTTGAGTACGACACTCCGCATATATGGTTTCGGGTGCCTCCGCTGACGTTGCAGCCCATTGTTGAGAATGCCGTCAAGCATGGCCGGGATCCGTATGCAGGCCCGTTCAGAATATCCATTAAGACGCGGAAAACGGATTCAGGAAGTGAGATTGTTGTTGCGGATAACGGGCGCGGTTTTAACCCTGCCGATGACAGCGAAACTCATACAGCCCTCAAAAATATTCAGCAAAGGCTGGAAATCATGTGCGGAGGAAGCCTGACGATAACGCCCAATGACGGCGGAGGAACTGTAGTAACGGTGATAATTCCGGACAGTTCTGAAAGACAAAAAGGATTTGACGCTCTGTAAACCCCCTTACGCTAACGGAGAAAAAATAGTAGCATGTCATTGCCGGGATATACGCGCTCCCGGCGAAAATATCATAGGAGGAGATAATTATGAATCTCTCTAAGAAAGCGTTTAGGAAAGCACTTTTTGCATTCATGGCTGGGGTGCTGATTGCGCTCTTTGCATCAGGCTCAAGTGCAGTTTTTGCCCAGTCGAAGTTTTCGCAGGAAGAACTGGCATACATGCCTGCCGTACAGCTCATAGAACTGTTCAAAAAAGGTGAGACAACGCCTAGCGAAGTTCTGGAAGCACAGATTAGCCGTGTAAAGAAGTACAACGGCGAATACAACGTATCGCGCCGGGACTTGGTGAACGAGTTGGACACGTTCAATGCCGGTAAGGTCAATGCCATCACCTTCGACAACTTTGACGAGGCCAGGAAGCTGGCAAAGGAAGCCGATGAACGCTATCGGGAAGGCTCCGCTCGCGCTCTTGAGGGGATTACCGTCGGCGTAAAGGACGATATTGCAGTCAAGGGATGGCGCGTTGATGCCGCGTCCCTTCTCCTGAAGGATTCCGAGCCGCGCACCGATGACGAAGCCATGATTCAGAAACTCCGCGAAGAGGGCGCAATATTTGTCTTCCAGACGACAGTACCTGAGCAGTACATCAGCCCCATGACATGGTCGCGCCTCTACGGTGTCACACGCAATCCGTGGAACCTCTACTACGGCACAGGCGGGTCGTCAGGCGGTTCAGGCGCAGCACTGGCTGCGGGCTTCTGCACGTTGGCCACAGGCTCCGATATGGGCGGCTCAATCCGCATTCCCGCTGCCATGAACGGGCTGTACGGTTTCAAGCCGCCGTTCGGTCGCGTTGCCACATCGGATAACGCATACGAAACTTACGGACCGATAGCTCGCACTTTTGCCGACTTGGTGCTAATGCAGAATGTCGTTGTCGGCCCCAGCCCTAAGATTCATGCTTCAATCCGTCCCAAGCTCGACTATCCTCAGGAATACGCTCCGATTGAGGGGCAGAAGGTCGCCGTCGCCTATTTCAAGAACTGGATTAAGGGCGGTCTGAGCCAGGAATCCGACCATGCCATAGATACCGTAGTCGCGGCACTGGAGAAGGCCGGAGCGCAGGTTGAACGGATAGAACTCGACTTTACCGCCGAAAGCTTCATGCCGATCTATCTCAGGGGACTCATGTCGACAAACATGTACTCCATATTCGATGGTTTGGAAGAGCATCGCGACATGTTCTGCTCGTACGTGAGGACCATAGAGACGTACGCGGGCAAGCTGACTCCGCAGAATCAGGTTGACGCGGCAAATCTGATTACGAAGCTGCATCAGGACGTACAGCGGAAGGTCTTCGAGAATGGTTGCATTGCTCTGGTCATGCCCACGCTGGCAACGCCGCATTTCCCCGCAGATCTTGAAGCTACACCTGATAAAGCAGCACAGGTACACGGGAAAAAACATTACAGCACTAACCTTGTTTTGACACCGATTTGGAATCTTGCCAGCAGATATCCGGTTGTGTCGATGCCGGTTGAACTGTCCGACAAAAACGTTCCCGTCGGCGTGCAGATTGTCAGCAACACCTATGATGATTTGAATGCCTTCCGTGTGGCATACGCCCTGTCAAAAGTCATTGCTCCTCTTTATAGTGATGGGCGTTTCCCAGATTTCAGGAATGCAAAATAGTAAGTACAAAAAGCAGATGACCAACGTGGAATAGGACACGATGGAACACATTGGATATAACGAACGGCACTCGGTATCGCACCGGGTGTCGTTTGCTACTACAGCTCGCAACTGTAATGTTCGTGTTAAATGCAAGACTTCACGGTATCGCAGAGCTTGCGCGTCAGAAGAGATATTGCTCGACTTCAGAATGACCATACAGCAATAACAATGAGGGAAGTTGTTACTGAGTCAGAAAATTTGACGGTGAACGAAATTATGAGGGCAAAAGAAATTTTTGAGCGCGAAATTACGGAACATATTGCGGAGGCATTACGCAGAACAAAAAATGAAAACGGAATCTCCACTTCTATTTTCGAGAGCCTGAATAATAAGTGCCTCGTGTATTTTCTGATTTCTAGTACATATACATAATTATGACTTACAAACTTTATCTTAATTTCAGAATTGACCACTTTTGAAAATTCGCGTCGTCCGTTGTACAATTTAAATCGCTGGATTGTGAAGCCTCACACGACTAAAGTCGAGTGCTTCCAGCCGTCTTAATAGGCCGGACTGCCTGTCTGCATATTCGGTCTAATCTCAGTACACAGAACCGAAATTCCGATAACCGCAAAAAGACTAGAACACAGATACAGGTGCGGGTGCTTCTCCTAAACACGAGGGAACTTTTGCCCCCATGCTCAACCCTACTGTCACCAGTAAGGATTTCCATAGAATGCGCGGTTAGTGTCTACTTTCGTAAATCTATATCTCTACGTCTGACTTCTACTTGAGCAAAGTATAACACAGAAAGAAAAAAACGGGAAACTTAACTTAAACAGGCCGCCTAACTCATGACTAAAGTCACGAGTGTGCGGCGGCGTTTTATCAAAGACATTTTTCATCGGTCTGTGCCGTAAGAGTGTTATGTTCAAAGAACAGTAACGCCCTCACATTTCATCTGTTGAGCCAGACCTCGTATCATTTCTTCCGCTAGGCAACTGTACTTTACAATCTTCGCCAGTGGCTCTCCATCCCGAAGCATATCCACAGCTACTCTCCTGCGGTCTTCGTTTATAGCTTCCCTTCTCTCCTGTGCCAATACCTTATCCTGGTCATATTCCGTCAAAAACATTCCCTTCACCTCCGCCTTATTTGACAACAGAAATCCTCTTATCACAAATTCCTCTGGCATCTCTTCAATAGCCTTATCTACTGCCAATTCTAAGTCTTTCAACATCTTCTGCTTCTGCCTGATGCTATCAACCAACCATGCATATTCCCTCAGAGGCTCACACGCTTCCATCAGCTTCCGATTCTTCCCGTAGTTGATATTCAGCATGGTCACTTTTACTTCAATATCTCCATCGCCTCCGAACGCATCGCTCAGCTTCAGGACTACCCTCTCCGGTTGCTCCTTTGTCCCGTTATAGAAGCATATACACTTCGGACGGGGAATACTTTGAAGCACACTGCTATAGGCGTAGTACTCACTGCTAGCTATATACTTCTCATACAGCTTTGCTGCATATAGAAAGAACCGCATCGGCATATTCGGATTGAACGTGCTCTGATGCTCCCACAAATTCAGCTCGTTCAGAATGATAAAAGAAGCGTCGTTCTTCATTCCGAGATAGACCGCATCCTCGATTGTGTTGAACTGTATCTCTTCAGGATCACTATAGCTCGATCCGTTCACCGCGTTATACAGCGAAAGAGTCCAATGCTTATTCTCTGGATTCCCGAATAGGAACTTGAATACTCGGTCTTTGTGCTCATCGTTCACTGCCGTTTTAAGTCACCTGCCTTTAACTAATGTCTGCACTTAACTTGAGCGTGCTGTAATTATAAAACATTCAGTTTAATTTTGTGTGTGATTCTATGCGGAATGCTTCTACGGAGACCCCCCCCCTTGACTCTCTCCTCCATATTCGCTAAAGTTTATCAAATTGCAGGCTTTCTGAATCTATATCTGCATTTAAGGAGGATGCTTTGAACGAGTTAAAAACAAAACCTATCTACTGGATAATTCAATTTTTCTTAATAAGACGAGGTATTTGATTTCATGAAACACAGGGATTCAGAACATAATATTATTCTTCAAAGCGTTTTTCGGGCGACTTTGATTGCAATGATCGTTGCAGATTTAGCAGAAGTCATCGCAGCTGGCATTGACGGTATGCTTACGGGGCGTTATCTTGGAGCAAATTCTCTTGCGGCATTCGGGATAGCAAAGCCGTTCTATTCTATAACAGGCATATTAAGTGCTGTCCTTTCATCTGGAGCTATGACCGTCTCTTCACACTGGATAGGCAGCGGAGATGTTGACAAGACAAGGCAGATTTTCTCTCTTACCTGCTTTCTCGGGGTAGTTCTTTCAGTTACGGCGGCGGGATTCGGAATAGTTTTCATAAATCCTTTCACAAGAATTTTGGGAGCAAATGCTGATTTATTCTTCGAGGTCAGACGCTATCTTCTGGGACTGCTTCTAGGTGTTCCGGCTATCGTTATGGGCAATGTCCTGACTATATTTTTACAGCTTGAGGGCAAGCGTGCAAATGTAACACTCAGCGTATTTGCTACGATTGTTGTAAATCTCGGCGGTGATGCGTTCAATATTTTCTACCTGAAAGGCGATATGTTCGGAATGGGGCTTGCAACTTCGGCGAGCTATTATGCAGCACTGATAATACTGTTATATAGCTTCATAAAACAAAATTCAATGATGCGCTTCAGATTCAGAGATATTGATTACGCCATGACGGGAGAGCTTCTCAGCAAGGGAATGCCCAAAGCCACAAGAAGAATCTGCAACGTGTTTCGTCCCATGATAATTAACCACACTGTCATTATGATTGGTGGCAGTATAGCTATGTCAGCTCTCTCCGTACAACATAGCTCTTCGGATTTTCTCGAATTACTCGGAACATGTCTAGCCGATGTCGTGGTTCTAATGTGCGGAATCTATTATGGAGAGAGGAACCGAGAGGAAATAGCGAATACTCTTTCAATGTCGTTCAGATATATAATGTTCGGCGTGATGTCTGTTACAGCCTTTGCATTTCTGGGAGCAAGGTTAATCGCATCGTTTTATCTGGGGAACAATTTTCAAGCAATAGAAACCGCTATACCGTGTATTAAATTATATGCTTTGAAGCTGCCGTTTCTGGCATTCAATGAAATATACATGGGATACTTTCAGGCCATCGGAGATACAAGATATTCACACGCTATGTCAGTGCTTCACAGGTTCGTTTATGTCTGTGCATCTGTCGTTATATTGGGCAGCATCTTTGGAATAATCGGAGTCTGGGCTGCGTTCCCTGTCAGTGAAATTCTGTTTACCATTACTATATTGATTCTAGCAGCACTTCATGAGAGGCATTTACCGAGAAAAATACACGATATGTTATTTCTTCCGGCCAGCTTCGGCATAAACCCTGCAAATCGTTTTCATAGATTCATACGAAGCCGCGAAGATGCTGTTTCAACGTCAAAAGAAGCCTATAATTTCTGCGCTGAGAAGAAAATTATTCACAAACGCTCTATGCTAGTGGCACTCTGCATAGAAGAACTCGGTATCAACGCAGTAACTTACGGTTTCAGCAGGAAAAATCAAATAGCAGAAGTCAGCATCACAGCAGAAGGAGACGACCTGAAACTGAGATTTTGCGACAACGGTAGATTGTTTGACCTCAAACAATGGTTTGAACTCTTTCATTCAAATGATCCGGCATCACATATCGGGATTCGTATGCTGTTCGGACTCGCAAATGATATTTCATATTATGAACACGATGAACACTAACAACGTGATTATAAAGTTATAGGAGAGTGAACAATGCAGTACACTGAGCAGGAAATTCAGGACTTAATAGCACTCTATCAACAATTAGAGCCCATAGTACTCACATGCCTTGAGAATGCCTTATCGAAACAGGAAGGCAGACTCTATCACATAACACATCGCATAAAGACACCAGACTCAATTCGCGGGAAACTTGAGCGTAAACCTGATGAATATCCTGATTCATACAGCATACGTGACATATTGGGATTTAGGATAATTTGTTATTTCTCTGATGAAGTCGATGATGTGGCAAAATTAGTCTCAGAAACTTTTAGTGTGGACTGGAGCAAGTCTAAGGACAAACGTGAACTGATAAAGCCTGACGCTTTTGGATATTTATCGCTGCACTATATATGTTCCCTTCCGAAAAATTCAGGTTATCCAGAACAGTTGAGCAGCTTGTTATTCGAGATTCAGATGCGGACTATGCTTCAGCACACATGGGCAGAAATTGAACATGATTTAGGCTATAAAACAGAGTTCGGCATACCGAGAGCAATAAGAAGAAGTTTTTCAATGGCAGCGAGCCTGTTGGAAGTAGCAGACCAGACTTTCTCTAACATCAAGAGCAGCGTAGCAGCATACAAAACCGAAGTCCGTGAAAATATCGACAGTGATAATGCTGATAACATGTATCTTGATGTTGTAACGCTTACAGAGTTCACAAAACGCAGCCATATTTACAGAAAATTACTGTCTGACATAGCGTCAATTACGAACGCTCATATAACCGAGGCAGACCCGGAAAGTCAGCTCCCGCAGTTGTCATTCCTGAAAATACATACTCTGGGTGATCTGGTTTCTGCGATAAAACGTGAATATAATCAAATACTTTCACTGGCTGAAGAACGCCTCAGAGATTCCGAACTTGACGAGCTGTCTTCCACTGTAGCATTTTATTATCTTTATCAGGCACTGCTTATCAGTGGTAATTATAGTCCTGAGAGAATCAGTGAATTTTTTACACTCAGAACAAGTGATGAGTCGTATGTTAAGAACAATACAGAACGCATCATTCAGAAAATTCATGTCCTGAAAGTTCATGAATACGACTCTAAATTTTGATATAATAAATATATTAAGAATATTGAGAAGTAGTTGATTATATTTGAAAAGAATATTTCTGCTGTTTGTATCGATTATGTTGTTTACAGTCTATATTTTTGAGCAGCAAGCTGAAAGTGAACCCCTGCAAAGACCCCGTATAATTGGTTTCATTCCGCTGGACACAAGACCATACACATATGACATTCCTGTTCAGCTCGTAGAACTCTTTGGAGCAAGAATATTGTATCCGTCTATGGACAGTCTTGCGTTTTTTCGTGAAGAGCCAAATTGTAAAATTATTCATTCATGGCTCATGAAGACAGCTAACAACTGTGATGCTTTGGTCGTGAGTGCTGAACAACTGATATACGGAGGATTAATTCAGTCTCGTGAAGTAAAAATTGACGCAACTGAGCGTAACGAAGCCCTAAACTTGCTTCGCTTCATCAAAAAAACACATCAGAGTTTGAAAATTTATGTTTCAACCGTGTTAATGCGAAGCTCTATATCAGTCTTCGATGAAGAAAGTGCTTTGTGGTGGGAGCAAATTCAGGAATATTCAAAAGCGTATTACCGTACATATACTAACGGTGATATGGAGGCAAAGGCAGAACTTGAAAGCTTGGCCGAGGAAATCCCTGAAAATGTGTTAAATACTTTTCTTAACGCAAGAAAATTTGGACATGAAACGAATCTTGGCTGCATTCAACTGGTTAAAGACGGCATAATAGATCAACTAATAATTTGTCAGGAAGATTCAGCTTCGGAAGGAATACAACGTTTTGAACAGGAGAAACTTTCAGCCATAATCAGAGAAAACGGACTCAATAATAAAATATCTATGGCAAATGGTGCAAGTGAAGCCGGTGCAGAGCTGGTAATGCGTGCATTATGCTCTGAAGGAAGCAATGCAGAAGTCGTATGGCTTGGAGAAAATATCGGATTTTCGGCCATGTATGAAGATCGCCCGTTCATCGAGAATCTTAATGCCCACATGTCAGCATTGAACATCAAAGAAATTCAGGGCTCAGATAATGTCATCTGTATTCTTCCGCCCAAAAGAAGACAAAATGATTATACAATGGATTTTTCTGAAGATTACGAGAGATACAGTGATGAAGAGTTTGAAGTTATGAGCCAACGTATCAGCGATCTTGTGCAAAAGGATAAACATGTTTTTTTACTGGATGTCGAGTCATCGAACGGAGGGAATCCGGCATTATTAACGGCGATTGCTAAGAAGATTCCGATTCTTGAACTGTACGGTTATTCAGCATGGGACACCGCAAGCAATTCATTAGGTACGTTGCTGGCACAGCTATTGGCTTGCAGAAACAAAAATTCAGTAGAAAATAAATCTTATACAGCTGAACGTATATTAAACGACTGCGTTTACCAGAGCATTGTGCGTCAAAAAGTCAGTGAAAAATTAAAGAGTGCCGGTGTTAATGTATGGAGCATTGACGATACAAAAACCGCTGAACGATTGATTAGGGATACTTTTCAAGAAAATGGAGAACTGCTTCATAGTATTTTCGATGAGAATGTCCCAAAATTCCAAACAGAATTAAGATGGCCAAGATTATTTGAAATTAAACTGAGCCTGCAAAATTATGAAAACAAGTTCTAAAAGCCTTTTTTAGCAAAATTACCGTCACGGATGATAATAAATTGGGAAGAATAATCAGATTGCAGACATATATCTTGTTTTGCAAAGGAAATAATCTACAAGGGGTGTAACAATGGTACTGTTTGTTAACACATGTGTTCGGCCTGAATCAAGAACATATTGGCTCGCAAAACAGGTTCTAAAGAGAATAAAAGGCGAAATTAAAGAAATTTTCCCTCATAATGAGCCTTTGACTAATAATGCTTTAATGCGCCGTACCCAGCTTGCAGAAAAAGGAGATTTTGACGATCCAATTTTTGAAGATGCAAAATTGTTTTCATCTGCTGATCAGATCGTCATAGCCGCACCATATTGGGATTTGTCGTTTCCCGCGTTGTTGAAAAATTATATTGAGGCAGTAAACATAGTTGGATTAACATTTGCGTACAGAGAAGATGGAATGCCTTACGGACTTTGCAGCGCGAGAAGACTAATCTACGTAACGACAGCCGGAGGAACGATACTAAATGACACTTATGGCTATGGATATATTCGAGAGCTTTCGAGTTCGTTTTACAGTATTCCCGAAATAATTTGTGTAAAGGCTGAGTGTCTTGATATTATCGGGGCGAATGTTGAAGCTATCTTACAAGAAACAGTACAAAAAATGGGCTATTTCGAGTGAAGAGGAAAAAGGTTGACAGATTTTTCTTTTTTTTTGTGTTATACTTTTTTTAAGTAGAAGTCAGACGTAGAGATATAGATTTACGAAAGTAGACACTAACCGCGCA
>CALGGR010000243.1 GCA_937915755.1 uncultured Fretibacterium sp.
CTTGACCTCCTACCCTTCACTTTAGCTTTAGACGGCATTAATGCCTTCGACGGCTTTAATGCCTTCGACAGCTTCAATGCCTTCGACGGCTTCGTCGGTCTAGCCGCTTTCCTCTTCTCCTGCTGAACCCAGTAACTTATCAGTCGCGCTTTAATGCCAAATTCGTTCGCTACTTTTACAAAGCCAACTTCTTTGGCCATCGCTATTATTGTTGCTCTTTCTTCGGGGCTGAAGTCCTTGGAACTCTTTAAGGCGTTATCAGGCTGGCCTTCGGTTGGAACGGAGTCTTCTGTCGGAGCGGGGGATTCCACTGCAGCTTCTTCAGTCTGGTCAGCTTCTACCGTTTTATCGGGGTCAACTGATACTTTGCTCATGTCAGCTATTATTTCTTCCATTTAGTTTATAGGCCTTTCTTTTTCTTTGATTTTAACACAGTTAAGCTCTTCCAGATATTATTCGCTTTTACGAGTATTCACCGACTTTCGCAGGAGTAGCGGTCAAGCCGGAGCCACGGCGGGAAGCGTTCTCGCCTTTGCAAGCTCATGAAGGCACTCAGAAAAATAGTTTTTTTATCTTAGTTGGGGCATTAGGGGCAAGCTTGAGTACAGGCTCTGCTTGAGCAGATTCGAGCACACAAGAAGCGGGAATATTACTCTAGACACCTCAGAAGCCCTTCACACCCGCGGAGAATATCGTCATAAGCCTTCACGAAGTTCCTTGTGTACCACGGATCCGATACTGACTTCTCTTCTCCGGCGAATGACATCAGAAGACGGACTTTATGCTCTGGATCATTTCTCACAAAATGCCGAATGTCCGCCAGGTTCTCACGATCCATTGCAATTATCAAGTCCCAATCATTATACTCATCGCTCCGAATCTGACGCGCTCGCCGTTTCTCGAATTGAATACCGCGCCGCTTCAGTTCGGCCTTCGCGTTCGGATAAATATCATTACCAAGCTCTTCCGTCGTTGTGGCCGCTGAAGAGATCGTGAACTGTTCTGAAAGACCGGCTTGGCTGACAAGATGCTTCATTATGAACTCCGCCATTGGCGAGCGACAGATATTGCCGTGACACACAAATAGAATACGAATGGTTCTTTCACTTCCTTAATCAATACAGTGGTGGCAATTTTACCACCACCGTCAGCTTGCACACAATAAATGAGAACTTTTCTGGGGCTTCAGCATTATCAACTGATTCATTCATAAGGATCATTCGCATAGCTAACGAATGAAGCAATTTCAGCCATTTATGATAATATATACGTATCATGGAAAAAACTCAATTAGACAATACTAAATTAGATAAAATTCAATGTGTTATCGATAGCATCACCTTCCGTGACGAGACAAACGGCTATTCTGTCGTCAGGGTCAGCACAGACAACGACTCCTTTATCGCCGTCGGCATCATGCCAGCTGTTCATGTCGGCAGCGTTTTCTACCTTTATGGCTCCTGGAAGGTTCACCCAAGGTTCGGAGAGCAGTTCGCATTCCAGGAATGCGAAGAAACTCTCCCCGCAACCATTGAAGGCATTAAGAATTATCTCGCAAGCGGTCTCATCAAGGGCATTGGTCCTTCTTACGCTGAAAAGATTGTCGATCGTTTCGGTGAAGCCACTCTCGATATTCTCGACAATGAGCCTGACAAGCTGTCTAAGATTCGGGGGATCGGCCCGAAGAAACTTGAGAAAATTAAGAAGTGCTGGGACGAGCAAAAAGAAATTAGGAATATTATGCTTTTTCTGAAATCCTATAATGTCTCCACAACTCTCGCCACAAAAATTTTCAAGCAATACGGCTCTCAGTCTATCCAGACCGTCACAGAGAATCCTTATCGCCTTGCTGACGAGCTTTGGGGCGTCGGCTTCAAAACTGCTGATGACATTGCTTCTAAACTAGGCTTTGAGCATGAACGCTTCGAGAGACTCAGAAGCGGCATTCTTTACTCCATGAACAAATTCTCAGAAGCAGGTCATTGCTATGCTGTCATTACGGAGCTCATGGCTTCTGCCGTTGAACTTCTGGAAGTTCAGGAAAATTTGATCTCTGCCGCTATTCACACAATGCTCTCTGAGAAAGACCTGATACTGGAAGATGAAGCCATCTATCTTCCTATCTATTATTACTCTGAAGTTGGGGTCGCTAGAAGACTAAAAGCGATCATGAACGCTCCTGGTTGGAGTTACTTCGACATCGACGACTTTGATATAGACTACTACGACGAAACTCAGATTGAAGCCATTGAAGCTGCCCTCAACAATAAAATTCTCGTTATCACCGGCGGTCCGGGAACAGGGAAGACCACCATCACTAAAGGCATTATTCAGGCCTATCGTAGCTCAAGAGCTGAAGTTCTTCTTGCCGCTCCTACTGGAAGAGCTGCCAAACGCCTGTCCGAAGTTACCCACACTAGCGCTAAAACTATTCACAGACTCCTTGAAATGAGACCGCCCGACGGGTTCAAGAGAGACGAGAACAATAAGCTCGAAGGGGATGTGCTTATCGTCGACGAGTGCTCCATGGTTGATCTCCTTCTCATGTACAGCCTGCTCAAAGCCGTTCCTGACCACATGACGCTGATTCTCGTGGGGGACATCGATCAACTCCCAAGCGTTGGGGCTGGCAAGGTTTTAGGGGATATTATAGACTCCGGTGTCGTTCCTGTCATAAGGCTGGAGAAAATTTTCAGACAGGCTCAAAGAAGCAGCATTGTCACCAGTGCTCACAAGATCAACAAGGGCGAAATGCCCTATCTCACTGATCACGATTCAGACTTCCTGTTCTTTGAGAGTGAAAAACCCGCTGAGAAGATTGTGGAGATTTGCCGTACGGTTATGTCAGACAATGGGGTTTTGCCGGAAGGTGCGGCTCAGCACGACAGTGCCAGACTGCCGGATGGTAGCATTGACCCTGCCGACATTCAGGTGCTCACTCCCATGAGACGCGGAGATACCGGTGCAAACGCTCTCAACCTGCTCCTCCAAGAAGCTCTTAACCCTTACGGGACAAGAATAGCAGGCACTAACTTCAGGCTCGGCGACAGGGTCATGCAGATTAGGAATAACTATGAGAAGTTTGTCTTTAACGGCGACATCGGGAGCGTTAGCGGGGTTGAAGCTGGGGAAGTGACGGTCAGGTTCGACGACAGACTGGTCGCATATGAGACTTCAGAGCTTGACGAGCTGGTTCTCGCCTATGCTACCACTATTCATAAGGCTCAGGGAAGTGGTGCGACTCGTTCCTAGCTGAAAAGGTTAGGCACTTAGAAGTCGAAGCGGTACAAACCGCATAAGAAGAATCTAAGGAGAACTCTTGATTCAAACAGTCAAATGATAGGGCCGAGAACATTCGGGTAACCCCCTTGAAGGACTGTCTCTAAGCTCCGACATGCGCATATAAGGTAACCCTAATGTGTATGAAGCTCGGTAAAGTCGGCAGAAAGAGTACCTAAGTTCACTAAACAAGCAAGTAAAGTTGGTTCAAAAGTGGCTAGAGCCCGCCTGCTGGAAAGTTTGAAATAAGGAATATGGGAAATGATATGTCGGGGGTCTATAAATCTCTCACGGTTAGAATGTGGGCAATCACAAATACACTGACGAATCTGCGAATGTACGGGTCTAAACTGGCGAGACATGGAAACATGGAGTTCCCCCAAAGGGGGCGTCGGTGAGGCAAAGTAAAAATCGGAATCTATGAAATGCCTTATGCGCGGCAGGCGCGCATGAATCCGACAGGCCTATAGCAGAAACCTAAAAGAGATATGCACAGATAGAATCAAGGGAACGAGGAAAGGTAATGGGTCTCCTCATTTGGAGATAGGCTGACGAAACATATAAGCGGCCGAACCAATGCTGAAAAGTAGTGCTCGAACTGTTGATAGCTTCCATAATGAGAGCAGGAGGAATGGGCACAAGTCATTACACTAATAGTTACTATACATCATGTTACATTGGATGTTGAGTAAGCCAAAAAGAGGCACCTCATGAAAGTGTAGGTGATGTACCAATGAAGAAGAGTAAAGAAGTTAGATTGCCTGCGGATGAAAAACTTCGCGGTAAGTATCGACCAACAAAGATCAACAAGCTGAGATATGCTGAGTATTATGGACAACAGGAGATACAAGATAAGCTCTATCAAAAAAGTCGGAATGGAGAGAAGTTTGATAAACTCATGTCATTGATAACCTCAGATGCCAATATCATAATGGCATACAGGTCAATAAAACGTAATTCAGGCAGCAAAACACCTGGAACAGACAGTTTAACTATCAAGGATATTGAAAAACTCGAACCAGAAGCTGTATGCGATAGAGTACGCAACATCCTGAAAAACTACAATCCACGAACTGTCAGACGAAAAGAGATTCCCAAGCCCAACGGGAAGACAAGACCGCTTGGAATACCATGTATATGGGACAGGCTTGTTCAACAGTGCATTCTGCAAATCCTTCAACCAATATGCGAAGCTAAGTTCTTTGGAGGAAGTTTCGGTTTCAGGCCCCTGAGGTCTGCTGAGAATGCTATGAATGAAGTATACAGATATATTAACAGGTCGCATCTTCATTACATGTTGGAAATTGACATTAAAGGTTTCTTCGATCACGTCAATCATTCCAAGTTAATCAGACAAATGTGGACAATGGGTATCCGGGATAGACAACTGATTTGCATTATTAGGAAAATACTAAAGGCTAAAGTCTTGCTACCAAACGGAGATACCATTACCCCAACGGAGGGGACTCCACAGGGAGGAATAATCTCGCCGCTACTAGCAAATATCGCTCTTAACGAATTTGATTGGCACATGGAAAGTCAATGGGGAGAATTTCCCCTAGTCTATCGGCTCAAAGGAGGTATTGCAAAAAACGGTACTCCCTCAAAAGGGAGCGCATTCAAGGAAATGCGGAAAACCGGCTTGAAGGAACTCCATGTAATCAGATACGCTGACGATATTAGAATATTATGTTCTAACAAGTCGGATGCCATGAAAGTCATGCAACACGCAAAGAATTGGCTGAAACGTCGCCTTAAACTAGAAGTATCTGAAGAAAAAAACGAGGTAATAGACCTGACTAAAAGTTACGGCGAGTTCTTGGGTATCAAGATGCGTACGAAGAGGAAGGGCGACAAATTAGTTATTACTTCGCATATGTGTGATAAGGCTAAAGAGCGAACCATCAATGCAATCAGGAAGCACATCAAGGTAATCCAGCACTCAGGGGATGCAGGCTATATCCAAAATGCAATAAGTGCTTACAATTCCCTCGTAAGAGGCGTCCATAACTACTATCAGATGGCAACAGATATTACAAGTGATTGTCAAGAAATTCACAATGCAACCTACAGAGCCATGTACAACCGACTAAAACCGAAAATCGGGAAACTCAATCCTAAAACTGGGGATTATAAGCGTTACGGTCAATGTAAGCGTATTATGAAATACCAAGACATTACCATATTACCAATATCATATTGTAGCCATAGGAGAACACTGGGAAAGAAAAAGAATGTGAACCTATATACACCCGAAGGGAGAGCATTCAGACACAAAGAATTATCTATTCCCAATGCCGACCTCCTACACAAATTGGCTAGATACCCAGTTCAAAGCCAATCAATAGAGTTCAACGATAACAGGGTATCCCTGTTCTCTGGACAAAAAGGAAAGTGTGCAATAACAGGAAGAATGTTTTTAGACATTACAGAAATACATTGCCATCACAAAGTCCCAAAGCATGCCGGAGGACGAGATAACTACCGAAACTTAATTTTGGTACTGGCGGATGTACACAGGCTCATACACGCAAAAAAGGAAAATACCGTTAGACGTTACTTGGAAATCTTACAACTTGATAGTAAACAATTAACGAAGCTAAATCAGCTCAGAGTAACAGCAGGTCTTGCAACCATTGAAGCTATCTAACTAAGTTTAAACGATAACTCTGAATTGTGATGTAAAAGAACTATTAAGTGATATGATGGAACGCCGTGTGCTCCGAAAGGCGCTTGCACGGTGTGGAGGAGGGGAAAGCCCGGAGATTGCATCAAACGGCTACCTATTCCTATAGTTTCCTTATGTGATCATGCCCATCGTGAAGGCTCATTTCATCATGCTTCAAAGGAATTTGTTCTACACTGGAGTCACACGTGCGAAGAAGGATCTCATTATGGTGGGCGAGAGAAAAGCTGTTTATATCGCGGTCATGAACAATAAGATTGTGGAAAGGAATACGAGATTGGGGGAGAGACTGAGAGCCCGTTCAGTATCTCTTTAACATGAGACGTATGAACACCAGATTGACCAAT
>CALGGR010000244.1 GCA_937915755.1 uncultured Fretibacterium sp.
TACGAGATAAGCTAGTGACTGGAGTTCAGACGTGTGCTCTTCCGATCTCAAGGTTTTGTTCCTAGACATACCCTCGTCAAAAAAAATCCCCCTCATTACTCAGAATGAAGAGGGACAATGCTTCACCGCTTACTTCTTCATCAACTCAGCACCGACACGCCAAGCCTTTGCGATTTCCTTCCCGGTCGTGTAGTATGTGTTCCTGAACTGGTCGAACATTAACGCGTTGAGTTTCGAGGCATCGACTTTTCCGTCAGCATCGAGGACTTTCTCATCGGCGAGAACATTCACGATTGTCCCGACGACTCTCATCTCTCCGAAGCAATCACGAACTTCCTCAAGCCTGCACTCCATCGTTACAGGGAACTCCTCAATAACGGGTGCGTCGACATTCTTGCTCTTGGTGGCTTTGAGACCTGTGCGCTCGAACTTGTCAGCCATGACGTTGCCGCTTGCTGTCCCTAGGAAGTCAGCCTCTTTGACGTGCGCTTCGTCTGCGAGGGCGACGGTGAAGGCTTTCTTGGCGTTGATGTTCTTGAGGGTCTTGCGTTCGGGGGCAAGGTTGAGGGCGATCTTGTCCATTCCGCAAATTCCTCCCCATGCTACGTTCATAACGTCAACTTTCCCGTCGTCGCCGTACGTCGCAACCATCAAAACCGGCATGGGGAATACTGCTGGAAGTGATCCTAAATCCTTCATAGTGATTATCTCCTTTGTATCTATGATGATTATATTATGTCAAACTTGTCAAGCCCCAACAAAAAACCGTCCGCAATCTCTCACGGACGGCCGACAATTTTCTGCTACTCCGGGTCTTTCCCCCAAAGTCCCTTCTTCTGCTCCCTTGCCTCGCGCTGAATGTGGACGAATATGTTTGCGTAGCGCGAGTTCGGCTGTATCGTCATGAGCTGTGCGTATCCTCCCTCAAGAAGTTTCGCGTTGAACATGTACTTCCTGATTGCTGCCTCGTCATCAAGCTCCTTCTCCGTAGGTTCCTTCAGCCACACATACGCGAGCATTCTGTCGTACCTGTCCTTCACTCCCACGTCTGTCTGAAGCCACACTGTCTCACCCTCAAGCTGGGACTTCGTGAAGTTGCTGGCCTCTTTCCCGTAATACTGGACGGGCTTCGTCGGGTGAACTGTTTCAGGAGTGTCAACACCCAAGAATCTCACGCGCTCCTTGAGGTACTTGCTTCCGTCGTCAAAGAGGAACGAGATTATCGCCGTATCACCGTCAACAACACGCTCAATCTTAGCCTTGTAGACAGTGTTGCGCCTGAGTTCGAGGGACTGGAGGGCGTTCGGGCCTTTGTGGTAATGATATTCGCCCGTATCCTTGTCTGTGTGTCCGCCGTTCTTGTCGAGCTTTCCGGGGTGGGCTGAGGCAGTCAGTGCCAACGCGAGAACGATTACCGCAGACACTATGAAACGTAACTTTCGCATGAATGAATCAATCCTTTCAACCTAGAATGTCATATATTACCCTGATGAAGAATAATGATAGCACAATCATGATAACGGGCCTAACCGCTTTTGCCCCGCCCTTCTCGAAGAAGCGCGCGCCGATGTAGTTCCCCGCAATGCTGAAACACCCCGCTGTCAGTCCGACGGGTAGAATGACCTTGCCATTCATGAAGTATACAGCGATTGCCGCGATGTTGGTCGCAAAATTTATCGCTTTCGTTACGCCGTTAGCTTTCTGGACACTCAGACGTGCAGCACCGGCCATCAACAGCAGCATGAATGTCCCAGCTCCCGGCCCGTAGAAGCCATCGTAGAACCCCATGAAGAACGCAGTCAGTACGCAGACGATGTAAGTCCTCGTTGTGATTGCGTCATTAGTCCCTCGTTCCTCACGAAGCAAGTCCTGACTCCTGAAGACGTACCACGCTGTTACAGGGAGGATTGCGAGCATCAAAATCTTGAAAGCGTAATCACTGATCAGCAACGCCGTTTTCGCGCCCAATGACGAGCCGAGAATAGCAAACACCGCGCCAAGTACTGAAAGTTTCAGGGGCATATATCCGTCCCGTATGTACTTTACGACAGCTATTGACGTTCCCATTGCCGAACTGACCTTGTTCGTCCCGATTGCGAAATGCACAGGAAATCCCGAAATCATGAACGCAGGAAGTGTGATTAAGCCGCCGCCTCCGCCGATTGCGTCAATAACTCCGCCGATGAAGATTAACGGGCAAATTATGAAGAGCTGCGAAATTTCCCAACTCATAACGCCGACGCTCCTATGTCAGAACGGTAACGCATTCCCTCGAACGTGATTTTGCCGACAGCCTCATACGCCTTATCACGCGCAGTCGCCAAGTCGTCAGCAACAGCATTCACCGCAAGGACACGACCGCCTGACGTTACGATTTTCCCGTCAGCAATCTTAGTCCCAGCGTGGAAAATTTCAACACCTTCGACAGCCTCAGCGTCCCCGAAATCAATCGTGTAACCTGTGAGATACTTCGCAGGATACCCAGACGACGCGCAGACCACGCAGCATGACGAAGCATCACGGAACTTCACCGGAATTTCAGCGAGCCTCTCATCGCGCACAGCCATCATTACATCGAGCAGATCAGTCTCCATCAACGGCAAAACAGCCTCAGCCTCCGGGTCTCCGAAGCGGCAGTTGTACTCGATGACTTTGGGGCCGTCATTAGTCAGCATAAGCCCGAAATATAGGCAGCCTTTGAACGTCCGGCCTTCCTTGTTCATGGCCTCAATCGTGGGAAGGAATATGCGCTTCATGCAGAAGTCAGCAATTTCGGGAGTGTAAAACGGATTTGGAGCGATGACACCCATTCCGCCGGTGTTAGGGCCTTTGTTGCCGTCATAGGCGCGCTTGTGATCCATCGACGACATCATGGGGACGACCGTCTTTCCGTCTGTGAAAGCGAGTACCGTAACTTCAGGGCCTTTGAGACATTCCTCGATGATGATGCGCTCACCGCTTGCGCCGAAAGATTTATCCCTCATGCACGACATTATTGCCTCGCGTGCCTGCTGGAAGTTCTCAGCGACCGTAACACCCTTACCTTTAGCGAGACCGTCAGCCTTTATCACCATAGGATAGTCATTGAGCGCGGCGTAAGATAATGCCTTGTCGATTTCGGTGAAGACCTCGAATTTTGCGGTCGGAATGTGGTATTTTGTCATGAGGGATTTTGCGAACACCTTGCTGCTCTCGATTTGAGCGGCTTTCTGAGTTGGGCCGAAGCACTTTATGCCGATTTCCTCGAGACGGTCAACAGCACCCAATGCCAAAGGGTCATCAGGGGCTACGACTGCGAAATCTATTGCGTGTGATTTTGCGAATGAGACGATGCCGCCGATGTCCTCTGCTGAGATGCTGGCGCACTCTGCGAGGTTTGAGATTCCGCCGTTTCCGGGAAGGGCGTAGATTTTGCTGACTTTGGGATTGCGGGCGATGTATTTTGTGATTACGTGTTCGCGTCCGCCTCCGCCGATTATGAGTATGTTCATGTGATTACCTACTTTCTTTAGGGTTATGCGTGTTGCAGTCTGAATTGTGCCTCTGCATGTCCACTTGATGCCGCTTTGCGATACCAACTCATGCCCTGTAATTTGTCCTGAGTTACTCCTATGCCGTAGTAATACATAATTCCCAAACGGTATTGCGCTTGAGCGTTCCCTTGTTCTGCTGATTTCCTAAACCATTTGAGAGCTTCTTGATATTTCCCGGTCTGGTAATACTGATAGCCTAGTTCGTATTGTGCCTTTGCGCCTACAGGTTCATTGTTGCTTTGCACCTTGCGTTTGTCTTCTGCTTGCTCACGTACCCTCTGTGCTTGCTGTAATTCTGCCCTCAAACGTTCAGCCTCAGATTGTGTCTTGCGTTTTTCGTCAGCCTCAGCCTGACACTGACGTGCTAATTCTTCACGTGCTTTGCGTTCCTGCGCTAACGTTGCCCGAAGATTCTCGGCTTCCTGTTGTGCCTTGCGCGTATTGTCCGCCTCAGCCTGAAGATTATTCTCTGCCTCCTCACGTGCTTTCTGCTCACGACCTAACGCTGCCAGCAAAGTCTTGGCCTCATCTTGCGCTTTCTGCTTCTCGTCAGTCTCAGCCTGACAACTGCGCTCTGCCTCCTCACGCACTTTCCGTTCCTTATCCAATGACACACGCAGATTCTCAGCCTCACTCTGAGCTTTCTTCCGCGTCTCAGTCTCAGCCTCAAGTTTGCGTTCCAGCTCCTCACGTGCCTTGCGCTCACTCTGAGAAATTTCCTCAGCCTTACGCAAAGCCTCCTTCAACTGTTCTCTCTCCTTGAAGATATTAAGCACCATTGCCCTCTGCCTCCTCACATACCTACGGATAAAAGGAAGCGTAGCAGTCAGCAGAACCGCTACGATAACTTCCTCCCAATACTTCACGAATATTGCAGCGAGAATTTCCACAGCTATTGCCTCCGCTTAATGGTGGAATAATCTCCTGCCCGTCATCACCATAGCCATGCCCAAATCATCGCAAGCCTTGATTACCAGCTCATCACGTATCGAGCCGCCCGGCTGTGCAACGAACTTAACGCCGCTATGCCCTGCCCTCTCTATGCTGTCAGGGAACGGGAAGAACGCATCACTCCCAAGACTTGCGCCCGTGTTCTGCGATATGAAGTCCCTCTTTTCGTCGGCACTCAGGAAATCGCCCGTGAGCATGTTGCTGATAGCGTTATCGCGTTCCGGCCTGCCTAAATCGTCCCTGAACTCAAGCGCGAGAATCTTCGGGTGTCCTCGAAGAAGCCTCAAGTCCGCCTTGTCGCAAGCAAGTTTCACACAGTGCAATCTCGACTGCTGACCTGCGCCGACTCCCAATGTCTGACCGTCTTTAGTTACGCAGACTGAATTTGACTGAGTATATTTCAGCGTGATCAGAGCGAGTATCAGGTCTCTTCTTGCTGACGGTGGAATGTCTTGGCTGACTGTTACGGGAGCGTCGAATTTCGCGGGGTCAATAACGGGGGCTGTGTTTCGTCCCTGCTCGAAAGTTATCCCGAAGATGTCTCTTGTCTCGGTTGACTCAGGCTCGTAATCTGGGTCAATCCTCACGACCGCATAGTTGCCTTTGCGCTTTGACTTGAGGATTTCGAGGGCTTTGGGAGTGTATGAGGGCGCGATGATACCGTCCGAGACCTCACGCTTAATGAACATGGCCGTAACTTCGTCGCATTCGTCGCTGAGAGCAATCCAGTCGCCGAAAGATGAAAGTCTGTCAGTTCCTCTTGCGCGGGCATAAGAACATGCGAGGGGTGATGAATTGATGTCGAGGTTTGCGTCAACGAAGAAGATCTGACGTTCCTCGTCCGTCAATGGGAGACCGAGTGCTGCTCCCGCCGGGCTGACGTGCTTGAAACTTGCTGCGGCTGGAAGGTTGAGCGAGGCTTTGAGTTCGCGTACCAACTGCCACGAGTTGAGGGCATCGAGGAAGTTGATGTAACCGGGCCTTCCGTTGAGGATTTCGAGGGGGAGAGGTGAGTCGTCCCTCATGAAGATTCGCGCGGGGGTCTGGTTTGGGTTTGTGCCGTATTTGAGTGAGTATTCGTTCATCGTTTACGCCTCCTGTGTGTTGTATAGCTTGTCCGTGTAGCTGTTACCATCGTAATACCTTACATACATTGCGACCCTGTAATCCTCTCCGAGTTCCTGCCACAATTCCCCCGCAAAACTCTCCATGTCATCGGGGATATTGACCTCTCTAGGCTCACCCTCGAATGATGGCAACACCCCTCCGGCCATTACATCGTGGTCGTAAGTGTGGATCAACCTTCCTTTTCCCGGCGTGTAATCATACTCGAAGAAGTATTTTCCGGCCCTCTTGAGAATGCTCTGCTTGTATCCCGAAGGTGTCATCAACGCGCTGATTCGCGGAGTGAAGTGCGGGGGGTCAGGCTCATATTCGCGCGTCCTCAATGCTTCCTCAAACGTTCCGCCGGATTTCATCGTGTCATAAACCGTGTCAGTCTGGTCGCCGTTGGTGATGATTATGTTGTCGCCCAAAACTCTCAAAGGCGCGTAGAGTATCAATGACGGGTCAAAATTCTTGTCATCTCTCGTCAGCTTGATGATAAGGTCGTCGCCCGAACGCTCAAATCTCCGTGCCTTGCTTGAAACGCTGCGTCCCATGATGAAATATGCGAGCATCTTCCCGCCCGAAGGTGTCATGCCCGTAATGATTCCCCGGCCTGCGTACTTCTGGGGCTTTGGGAGGATTTTCGGCTCAATCTTACGGCAAATACTTTCGACAGCTCGCGGCAGTATCACCCATTCACAGCACTCCATGACCCTCCGCTGTAACTTTTCGGGTGTATCGTCCGGCAAAATTTCAACGGCCTTCTGCGCGACGATCTCTCCACCGTCCGGGATCTCGTTGACCATGTGGACAGTCGCGCCCGTAACTTTAACGCCCGATTTCAGGACTTCCTCATGAACTTTGAGGCCGTAGAAACCTTTTCCGCAGAACGACGGTATCAATGACGGGTGAATGTTGAGTATCGGTGCTTCGACGTTCTCGATGAAACTCTTTGAGAGTATCTTCATGAAGCCCGCAAGCACGATGACATCAGGCTTGCATTCTTTGAGTGCCGACAAAATTTCGTCCTCACTTTTTGCGACTGCTGACTTTATTCCCGCAATCTCGGCGCGTTTGAGTGCGTAAGCGTCCTCACGATTGGATATTACCATCACAATTCTTCCTGACGACAATACGCCGTTATTCTGAGCGTCAATGAGTGCCTGAAGGTTAGTTCCGCCCCCAGACACTAATACTGCAATTTTCAGCACAATAATAATCCTCCTTCACCTTCAACAATCTCACCCGCAACGTAAGCACCATTAACCGCACCCGCCACAAAATCAGCGTCATCACGTTCGCAAACCAGCATCATTCCCACGCCCATGTTGAAGACGTGGAACATCTCCTCGCGCTGTATATCACCAGCACTCATGATGACATCGAAAATCGGCGGGACTTTGATTTTCCGAGTGTCAATTTTTGCTGACAGCCCATCGGGTAACGCTCGTGGTATGTTTTCCCAGAATCCTCCGCCCGTAATGTGAGCGATTGACTTCACCCGTCTGATGACCGGCATAACGTCCTTAACGTAAATCCTCGTCGGTGTCAGCAATTCCTCGCCAAGCGTCCGGCCAAGTTCGGGGATATATTCCTTCATGTCATGTCCGGCAAAAACTTTCCTGACCAGTGAGAAGCCGTTTGAATGTACCCCCGATGATGGCAACGCGATCACAACGTCTCCCGCTTTCACGTTCTTAGGGTCAAGAATTTCGTCCCTCTCAACAACTCCGACGCAGAACCCCGCAATGTCGTACTCGTCCTCAGGGTAGAAGCCCGGCATTTCCGCAGTCTCACCGCCAATCAGCGCACATTCAGACTGAACGCAGCCCTCAGCAACTCCCGACACGATTTCGGCCACACGCTCAGGGATATTTTTGCCGACAGCCACGTAGTCCAAGAAGAACAACGGCCTCGCCCCGCAGCAAAGAACGTCATTAACGCACATAGCAACGCAGTCAATTCCCACAGTGTCATGCTTGCCCATCGTGAACGCAATCTTTAGCTTCGTTCCAACGCCGTCAGTCCCTGAGACGAGTACGGGCTTCCTCATTCCTTCAGGGAGCGCGAACATTCCCCCAAATCCCCCCAAGCCTCCAAGAACGCCGGGCGTAATTGTCCTCGCTACGTGTTCACGCATAAGCCTCACAGCGTCGTAGCCCGCCTGAACGTCAACACCCGATGCCCTATAGCTCTCACTTACTGTATCTCGCTCTGATTTCATTATCCTTTTGTTCAACCCTTTCTGACGTTTTCGCGGCCTCATCTTCAAGTCTTGCCGAAAGTTCGTCGTCGTCAACCGATAGTATCCTCGCCGCAAGCCACGCCGAATTAGCCCCCCCGTCAATCGCAACGCAGGCAACAGGAACTCCCGGAGGCATCTGTGCGGTCGAGAGTAGAGCGTCCATTCCGCCCAAGTCGCTGGATTTAACGGGTACTCCGATAACGGGAAGCCTCGTGTGTGCCGACAATACCCCTGCGAGTGCTGCTGACTTCCCCGCGATTGCTATGATTACCCCGAAGCCTGAACTTCTCGCACTCATTGCAAAGTCGCGGGCAATTTCCGGAGTCCTGTGTGCTGAAATCACTCGGACTTCGCGCGGAATGCTGAGACGGTCGAGAACGTCAAGGCACTTTTCGGCGATTGGCAAGTCTGAATCTGAACCGAGAATTACTGCGACTTTCTTCATGACTGGCTGCTCACTTTCACGGTTGGAATCTTGCTGAGTTTCGAGAATGCCGAAAGCGGAAGTTTGGGCGTTCCCTTTAGCTCTGCTGACATTGGGGCTTCTGAGGCTGTCATGTTCTCCTTCACTATGATGTCCCAAAGTTCCTTCCTCCAAATCTGCGTTGACTGCGGGGCTGATATTCCGAGCCTTACGACATCACCGCGAACATCGATTACCATGATCTCAATGTCAGTTCCGATCTGAATGCTCTCATTGACTCTTCTGCTAAGGACTAACATTATTCATCGCCTCCGATCTCTGCTGAGGCTTTCATTTTCTCGCGTACATCTTCGGGGAAGACGATGTGCCTTATCGGGTAATCCTCATTGAGCGCGATCACTTGAACGGCTTTGTGAGTCTTGAGGTTCACGAGTATGGGTGCGCGGAGGTTAGCGGTCATGTTCCAGGGGGCAGCCGGAGGAATTGACACGACAATCAGCAATGCGAGGTCAGCAGGATTTACGCTGCCAATGAGCTTGAGTTCGTCCTCTGGTATTCTAGCGTTGTAATCTGGCTGAACTGCGTCGGGTGAAGTTACGGGCAAAGCAAGATCGGGGTCATCGAGGGACTGAAGCCATTTCACTGCACTGTCTCCGTCTCCTACGAGTATCCAGTTGAATTTTGTCTCGAAGGCTGGTATTCCGCGCGGGAAGAAAAGGACTTCCTCCTGTGAATACGAGATTTCTCCGAAACGTTCGGTGTCGAATTTCATTGTTATCTACTGCCTTTCGGTGATAAATTTTCCGCATAATAATAGCATGGTAACATTGCTAACTTCCTGAAAACTTGCTAAACTGACACACCATTATGGAGCAGGAATTATTTGACTGGTTAAATTCACAAACGAAATCTCAGGGTACAGGATTGCTTGTTGCCCCGTTGAGTCATGAAGTGCAGGAGGATATTCCGGCTCCTCAAGAGAGTATCCCCCCTGATGATTCACAGGACATGGCCGAAGATTCTCCTTCAGATTACGAGGAGGATAGTGTATTGCAGGCTGAAGACTCGCAGGAAGTTCTTGATGTCCCCGATGATACACAGCCGGAAGATGAGCAAGATGTTCCTGTTGAATCGGACGATGAACATGACGAGCAGGATATTCCTGTTGACCTTCAAATCTCAGACATTCAGCAGCCAGACAACGTGGAGGACATACTTGAAATTCCTCAGTCAGACGATACTCAAGAAGTCAATGATGACATAACACAGGCTCTTCCCCCTGAAGCATGGTCATACAGTGATGAGGACGAATACTCAACCTTCATACCAGAGGCAGACAATCCTGAAGACTTCGTTTCAGATTCAGAATCCGACGATGACCCGGCTAATCAAGATCACGAGTGGCAGGAACGCGCTACAGGTTTCACCCTGAGCCTTGACGAGCCGCCGCCCGAACTTTGGACTCACATCAACGATGATGACCCGGAGCCGGATTACGAACCTACAGAGAGTCTTCAGGGAGCTGCATATGTTCAGATTCATGGCCGGAATTTCACGGAGCGTCTTCACCACACACTGAAGCACAGGAAGGAACGTGCAGAGGAACGCGCCCAAGCCGAGCATGAGCAGGACAATTCGCACCCATACATTCAGAAGGCTGTGATATTAGCGTCTACGCTTTTAATGGCACTGGGATTCGCATTCCTCGCATTGTGGTTCATTGGCCGCGAGACCCCCGAAGGAATGAAATCACGCGCACAATCTCTCAAAGAGGCCGGGAAGTTTGAGGAAGCCGCTGAGATTTACAGGCGTGCCCACCGACGTTACCCTAACGTTGCGGAATTTCTTGAGGGACTTTCGGAGACATCAGATAAGGCAGGACACCCTCAGACCGCAAAGGCAGCTCACGACGAATACATCAAGATGACATCGCCCGATACTCCCCAAGAAAAAGAGCCTGAAGTCATCGTCCCCCTTAAGCAAGAACCTCCCAAGCCCGAGCCTGTGGGACTAATTCTCAACGATAAGCCTCTGACGTTTCAGGATTACTTGGACGAAGCAAACCACGCCTATAATATAGGAATGTACAACAGGGCAGTGATAAACTTTTTCCGGGCGCATGAGATCAATTCGGGTGATTTCAGGCCATACATAGGGCTTGCGGCAAGCTACAGAATGAAGGGAATGTATTTCGACAGCAATAGAATACTCGATGAGGCGAGGCGAAAGTTCGGAAGGAGTCCCGCACTTGATATGGAATTATATTTCCTGCGGGAAGCCAAATAGAACAGGAGGGTAAAACTTATGGTACACGAGAACGTAATACGCGCAAATGAAATCATCGGCAACGACCTCGTAAAGGCATTGAAGCGGAGGGGCTTTGGTGCTGAATACGTTGCGACTGGCGAGGAAGCATTGAAGAGAGTCCTCGAGATTATTCCGGCTGATGCTACAGTAGGAATACCCGGCACAATCACAGTGAGGGACATCGGGGCATTGGACGCTTTGAAGGAACGCGGAAACACGGTCTATCAGCACTGGGGTAAAATGTCCAACGAGGAGCGAAGAGCCGCAAGATTTCAGGAGAACACCGCCGATGTATTCCTTACGAGTGCGAACGCTGTTACGAGGGACGGAAGGATCATCAACATTGACGGAACGGGCAATAGAGTCGCGGGGATGGCTTGGGGAAACGGCCTTGTACTTTTCGTGGTCGGAATCAACAAACTTGCTTTCGACCTTGAGGACGGACTGAAGCGCGCAAAGTCAGCAACAATTCCCAACGCAATCCGGCAGAACGTCGAGACAGCCTGCGTAAAAGCTGGTCATTGCGTGAACTGTTCGGCAGCTGGAAATGATGACTCGATGTGCAGAGCCATACTCATTCTTGAGGAGGCCGTGAAAGGAAGGAAGTATCACGTTATCGTAGTTGGAGAAGATTTCGGGTACTAGTAGTAATTGAACGCCCTCCTGACACGATCGGGAGGGATTATTTTTGGAGATGATATTTAAGATATGGAGAACAGAGACAAGATAGTAGTATTACTAGCGGGAGGAAGGATAGTACAGCGTCAGGACGGTGCAGAACTAACTGACGAGGAGTTATACGCGCTTCTTCCCGATGATTTGAGGACGCATGTTGTGTTTCAGAAATGGAGCTTCCAGCCCGTGAGCAATTACACGCTAAGAATGTGCGGAGAGCTAATCGGAATGGTGACAAGCTACGTTCACGATGAGGGAGCGAGAGGAGTCGTCGTAACCTGCGGAATATCATTGCTTGCGGAGCTTTCATATTTTGCCGACTTGGTATGGAATCTAAACCCTCCGTTAATCTTCACTGGCTCAATCTTCAACGCCGGAACTTCAGGGAGTGAGACGGGTACGAGGCTTCGGCAGTCGGTGAAAGCTGCATTGTCAGGATCATGCACAGGCAAGGGGGCGTTAATCTGCATTCAGGACGCAATATACGCACCTGCCGACGTCCTTAGAATCTCGAACTTCAACCGCTCTGGGCTTTTAGCATTCCCAGAGTCACCGCTCGGAGTATTCAGCCAGCCTTCAGGGAACTATATATCGCTGAGATACCCCCGGCATCGTTACGTTCAGAACACTGTGAAGCCTCTTGCGCGTAACATTCCTGTCATTACTGCGTCATTAGGTGATGGTGATGTTCTTCTGAGGGCATTGCTGGATAAGAGATTCGAGGAACTTGACGGTCTTGTGATTTCAGGACTGGGCGACGGTGATGTTCCAAGCTCATGGGTTCCAATGCTGCGAAAACTCATGAAGTCCGACATTCCCATAGTGCTTACGTCGAGATACCCTGACGGAATAGTTCAGGCAACGGAGAACTACGAGGGAAGTGCGTCCCAGCTTCTCGAAATGGGATTGCTTAACGGCGGAATGCTCTCACCATATCAGGCGCGTATAAAGCTCGCGGTCGGAATGTCAGCGGGGCTTGAAGGTGATGCTCTTTCGGAATACATAGCGGGGATTCATTAACATGGCCGGAATTGTAGCGATAATAGGCCGGCCTAACGCCGGGAAATCCTCACTCTTCAACCGTCTCACCGGCACGAAGGACGCAATCATTGACGACATGCCAGGTGTAACACGCGACAGGCTTTACGGGGAATGCGAGTACGAGAAGCGGAATTTCTATGTTGTTGACACTGGGGGAATATTTGGCGAGGACTCGGAGTTCAGCGCGGGGATAAAGTCTCATGTTGAGGCGGCTGTGAGGGAATGCGACGCTGTAATATTTCTTGTCGACGGAAAAGCAGGGATTACAGGCTCGGACGAGGAGATTTCTGACTTCATTCGTCACGCAGGCAACAAGCCCGTTATAGTGGCCGTGAACAAACTCGATGACCCAAAGCATGATGACACCGCTAATGACGCTTACGCTTTGGGATTTGAGCGTGTAGTCCCTGTAAGCGCGATGCACAAACGGGGGATATATGAGCTTCTTGACGCTGTTATTGACGTTCTCCCTGTTGATGAGGGTTACGAGGAAGATGACGATGATGAAATCAGGCTTGTAATTGCGGGCAAACCTAACGTCGGAAAATCCTCGCTCCTCAACAAAATCACGAACACTGAACGCTCACTGGTAAGTCCGATTGCAGGGACAACGAGAGACCCGGTAGACACACGCGCGGAAATTGACGGCCAGAAGTTCAGGATAGTCGACACTGCGGGACTAAGGAGGCGTGCAAAGTTCGACGGTGATTTGGAGTATTATTCATTCGTAAGGACACTCTCTGCGGTTGACAGGTCTGATATAGCATTACTGTTGATGGACGCTCAGGACATTTGCACGGAACAGGACAAGAGAATAGCCGGCCATGTTGTGAAGAAAGGAAAGGGAATCATTCTCGTCGTCAATAAATGGGACTTGATGAACGGAGAGAAGAAGGCTGACGAAATAATGACGAGGATACGAGATGAGATGCCGTTCGTGAGTTACGCGCCCGTTATTTTCACGTCAGCACTCAGCGGTCGAGGTGTCGGGAAAATTCTACAGTCAGCAGTAATAATCAACGAGAACCGAAAGAAGCATATACCGACGAACCTTCTCAACCGATTGATGAGGGACGTATTAGCGTTTGACAGATTGCCGTCAGACAGAAAAGGACGCAGCCTCAAGGTGTATTACTGTTCGCAGGCAGAGGGTGAGCCCCCGACGTTTATATTCTTCGTGAATAACCCTGAGCTTGTGAATACGGGCTTCGAGAATCACGTGAAGAATAAGATTCGAGAGCTTGAGGATTTTACGGGGACACCGATTCGTACTTTTTGGCGCGGGAAGGAGTGAGGTTTTAACCCTCCTTCAGCTCGTTCAAAGCCGCGCCTATAGCCTCACTTACGGCCTGAGAATTTTTCCCCCACCCTTGTGCGCTGAATGAGCTGCCTCCGCCTTTGCCCTCAAGAATCTCAATCGCTTTCCTGAAAGCCGGACGAACATCAACGCTCTTATTCCCCCTCTCAGTCCCGATCATCAGGAACACTCCGTCATCGTTCACACACGCGAGAACAGCTATAGCCTCCTTGTCCTCAGTGATGAGACGGAAAAGGTGTTTTGCCTCGTCTTGGTTTGACTGGTTCATGATATGGCTGACGATTTTATGACCGCCGGAAATTTCAGCGTCCCTCAAGAGCGATTCAGCGAGTGGCTTCAGGAAGCGCGCAACAGTTGCCTCGTTCTGGGACTTCAGGGAATGTATCTGAGATTTCAGGCTTGCTATCTTTTCGTTGATTCCATCGTATCCGCAAACTAACTCAGCTTCAGCACGTCTGACCTCATGATACACTGACGACAGCCATCTGTAGGCAGCTTTCCCGGACTTCAGGTATATTCGCGAGCCTCCTTTGTGGTTCTCGCACGATGTTACTTTGACGAGACCGGCCTGACCTGTTGACGAGACATGAAGGCCACAGCATGGCACATAGTCGACACCTTCAACCTTGACGATTCTGACGGGAGGAATTGCATTTTCAGGGGGAAGCTTCCGGGCATTCTCGCGTATCTCGGCCATGTCAGGATATATGACTTCAACGGGAATGTCTGCCCATACAGCCTCATTAGCCGCCGCCTCAGCCTCAAGAATCGCGTTAATGTCCGCTGGAATGTCAGTGTCGATTGAAACGTTGTCGCCCTCGATTCGCATTCTTGCCGTGTGAATGTGATGGAGATTCCAGAGGCAGCCGGCGAAAAGGTGTTCACCAAGATGCTGCTGCATAAGCTCAAATCTCCGCTCCCAGTCCAAGACTCCGTGAACGCTTCGGCCTTCGACAGGTGAGTTCGTGATGTGTATGATTTCGTCGCCATGCTCTAAGACTTCGAGGACTTCAACGCCGCTTAGAGTTCCCAAGTCGCAGGGCTGTCCTCCTCCGCCGGGATAGAAGAGAGTGCGGTCAAGAACGATGTGATATTTTCCGTCGTGCTCGGATTGTGAGAGTAATTCCGCGTCAAACTCTTTCGCGTATAAGTCATCGTAATATAATCTTGCGGTCAAAATGCTTCACTTCCCAACAAAATTTTATGCGTGAATTATAATACAGTTAACAAGAGTGAAAGGAGGAATCATTATGGAGGCAATACGTGAAGAAGAATACGTAACACTTCAAGTTCATGATGCACAGTTCGGACGGATTGAGGAGTTGATTGAGCATAGTCTAGCTCGTCAGGAAGCCATAGCCAGCGACATCAAAGGGGAAATTAAGGAACTTCACGGCGAGATAAAGGCACTCGATGCAAAAATTGATGGTGTCGAAAAAAAACTTGAAGCGAAGATTGACGGTGTCGAGAAAAAACTCAATGAAAAAATTGATGGCGTCGAAAAAAGGCTCGATGCAAAAATTGACAGTGTCGAACAGAAACTCAATGAAAAGATTGACGGTGTCGAGAAAAGGCTTGAGGCAAAAGTTGACGGCGTTATGGACGCTGTAACCATTACGAACTCACGCATAGATGACCTCAATAACAAGAAGTCCAACAATATCGCATTGTGGGCAATCGCAACAGCGGTAGGGATATGTGCATTCCAAGCAATAGTCTCTCTTATTTCGTTATTGAAGTAGAAAGGGGGCATTCATGGAGGAATATTTCATGTGTCGGTTTCTTGATGCACAGTTTGGAAAGATTGACGCATTGATGGAACGTAATCTAGCCTATCAGGAGGCTTATGAGACAGAGAAAGCTAATGACATCAAGGGAGAAATTATGGAGCTTCGCGGAGAAGTAAAGGCTCTCGGTACAAAAATGGATGTATTAACGGCAAGACTTGATTTATTGCTCAGTGAACGTGCGGGGCATATATGATTAGTGTAGAATGTGTAGCACTTTGTATAATGTGAAAGGAGATATTTATTTGAGCAGAGTATACAATTTCAGCGCAGGCCCGGCGGTTTTGCCAGAGGAAGTATTAAAGACAGCGCAGGCAGAAATGTTAGAGTACGGAACTTCCGGCATGTCGGTAATGGAGATGAGCCACCGTTCAAAGGACTTCGAGGAGATTCTCTTCACGGCGGAGAAAGACCTCCGTACACTCATGGCAATCCCCGAAAATTATCGCGTCCTCTTCCTTCAGGGCGGAGGCTGCACTCAGTTCGCAATGATCCCCATGAACTTAATGCGCCATAAGTCAGCGGATTACATCGTTACCGGCCAGTGGAGCAAGAAGGCCGCGCAGGAAGCAAAGATTTTCGGCAAAGCAAACATCATCGCAACCTCAGAGGACAGGAATTATTCCTACATTCCCGACCTCTCGGACTTGAACGTTACACCCGAAGCCGATTACGTCTACATATGCCAGAATGAGACGGTTCACGGCACAACAATTCGCCAGCTTCCCAACACGAAAGGCAAGACCCTGGTCGCTGATGTCTCGTCAATGTTCCTTAGTGAGCCTGTTGATGTCAGCAAGTACGGAATAATCTGGGGAGGCGTTCAGAAAAACGTAGGGCCTGCCGGAGTTACGATCGTAATAATCCGCGATGACCTCATCAACGATGACGTTCTTCCGTTCACGCCGACGATGATGAAGTACAAGACCCACGCGGACAACAAATCTCTCTACAACACCCCGCCATGCTACAACATTTACATTTGCGGACTCGTGTTCAAGTGGCTTCTGAAGCTCGGCGGAACTGAGGCAATGCACAAAATCAACATGGCCAAAGCACAGCTCCTCTATGACTACCTTGACAGCTCGAAGATTTTTCACGGGACTGTCGAGAAGAAAGATCGCTCGCTCATGAACGTTCCGTTTGTTACGGGAAGCAAGGAGCTTGACGCTGAGTTTGTCGCCGAAGCAGAGAAATCCGGCCTCCGAAACATCAAGGGACATCGTTCAGTCGGAGGAATGAGGGCATCGCTCTACAACGCCATGCCTGTTGAGGGCGTTAAGGCACTCGTTGACTTCATGGCCGACTTTGAGAGGAGACACGCCTAATGTTAGCACCGAAGGAACGCAAAATTTTCTGCCTCAACAACATCTCAAGTGTAGGTCTCGAAAAATTCCGCAAAGGCTACACTGTAACGGAGAATATTGACGAAGCTGCCGGGATTCTTGTACGTTCAGCAGATATGAAGGACACGAATTTTCCCGAAGGTCTAAGGGCAATCGCAAGAGCAGGCGCAGGGGTCAACAACATTCCCATAGACCGCTGTTCTGAGGAAGGAATCGTTGTCTTCAACACTCCGGGTGCAAACGCAAACAGCGTCAAGGAACTTGTGATTGCCGGGTTACTTCTTGCATCGCGGGATATTTACGGCGGGGTTTCATGGGTACGTGAGAATGCAGAAAAGCCCGACGTTGCAAAACTCGCAGAAAAGGCGAAGAAGAATTTTTCCGGCCACGAGATAAAAGGTAAGACGCTCGGAATTATAGGCTTGGGGGCAATCGGTGTACAAGTCGCAAACGCAGCCGTAAGTCTCGGAATGAATGTTCTAGGATATGATCCCTATTTGTCCGTGAAATCAGCGTGGATGTTAAGCCCTATGGTAAAACACGCTGACACTCCCGAAGAAGTTTACGCGGCCTCAGACTTCATCACTATACATGTTCCGGCAATGGACTCGACCAGGCACATGATCAACGCTGACTCAATCGCAAAGATGAAAGCTGGCGTAAAAATCCTGAACTTTGCTCGGGATGTTCTTGTTGACGAGGAAGCATTAAGGGACGCTGTTAAGTCCGGCCATGTTGCGGCGTATGTCTCAGATTTTCCAAACGCTACGAGTGCGAACATTCCGGGCGCGGTTGTGCTTCCTCACCTTGGAGCATCAACGGAAGAGGCCGAAGAGAATTGCGCTATAATGGCAGCTATTCAGTTACAGGATTACCTCGACAACGGGAACATCACAAACTCCGTGAACTTCCCTGAGATTAACGGGGGATTATGCGGAGCTGAGGCTAGGGTTGTGATACTTCACAGGAACATTCCTGCAATGCTCTCGGGAATAACGTCATTCTTCGGGAGCAACGGCCTCAACATCGAGAACCTCATCAATAAAGCTAAAGGGCAATACGCTTACACTCTTGTTGATATCTCACACAAGATGCCGGACGATACAGCGGAGAGATTGCGAGAGATTAACGGTGTTCTGAGAGTGAGAAGGGTTAAGGAAAGAAGCTAAACATTTTGCCTCCTCCTGAAAAATGGGGGAGGCGTTTTTATGTCATGAGCTTTCACGTCCGGACAATGCCGAAACTGCTTATTTCTTGGAAACTGATGTTCTATATCGAGGATATAGTTTACTTAGGTTTCCTAAAATACCATTATTTGATTAAACGCCGCCGCACACTCGTGACTTTAGTCATGCGTTAGGCGGCCTGTT
>CALGGR010000245.1 GCA_937915755.1 uncultured Fretibacterium sp.
GCTAAGTAATATGATACAACAGGAATCAAGACTTACAGTTGCGGACAACTCAGGTGCTAAAGAAGCACTCTGCATCCGCGTGTTGGGCGGTACCCGTAAACGTTACGCCTCACTCGGTGACACTATCGTTGTTGCAGTCAAAGGTGTTATCCCCTCAAGCGAAATGAAAGACGGCACTGTCAGCCGTGCTATCGTTGTTCGCGTAAAGAAGGAAGTGCGCCGTGCTGACGGTAGTTACATCCGTTTCGATGACAACGCATGCGTACTTATCAACAATGCAGGCGAACTCCGCGGTAGCCGTATCTTCGGTCCCGTGGCTCGCGAACTGCGTCAAACGAACATGAAAATTATTTCTCTTGCACCTGAAGTGCTCTAAAACAACAAAACAATGGCAAAGTTACATATCAAAAAGGGTGACATCGTCTATGTGAATGCAGGCGCTTCAAAGGGCAAGACCGGCCGCGTGCTGGAGGTGCTCGTTGACAAACAGCGTGCAATCGTTGAAGGCGTAAACATGGTGTCGAAGAGCACCAAACCCAATGCAAAAAATCCTCAAGGAGGTATAGTTAAACAAGAAGCTCCCATCCACATCTCCAACCTCAATCCCGTTGAAGATGGCAAACCCGTTCGCGTAGGACGTGTTCTCAAAGATGGCAAGCTCGTACGTGTATCTAAAAAATCAGGAAAGGAAATCTAATGATGAATACTGCAAGTTTGAAACAAGACTATCAGGAGCGCATTGTTCCTCAACTGATGAAAGAGTTCGGTTACACTACAGTTATGCAGTGCCCGAAACTGGAGAAGATTGTCCTCAATCAAGGTTTGGGTGAGGCTGTTGCTGACAAGAAAATCATCGATGTCGCTCAGCAGGAAATGACCCTCATCGCCGGTCAGAAGGCAGTCGCTACTCTCTCCAAGAAAGATATTTCTAATTTCAAGGTTCGTAAGAAAATGCCTATCGGCGTTCGCGTTACTCTCCGTGGGGAGCGTATGTACGAATTCCTTGAGCGTCTCGTACGCGTGGCTCTCCCCCGTATCCGTGACTTCAAAGGTATCAACAACAAAATGGACGGACGTGGCAACTACACTCTCGGTATCACCGAGCAGATTATCTTCCCCGAAATCAACATTGACAATATCACCAAACTGTCTCCACAGTCTTTCTTCTCATTGACACGCTTCGACAACAAGGGATATGATGCCTGCTGGCAGGACTCCACAGGTCAAGTTCTGCTCGACATTCAGTTCCCCATCCAGTTCGAACTGCTTTTAGGACAACCGAAATCTGAGATAGAGAAAGTAATGCAA
>CALGGR010000246.1 GCA_937915755.1 uncultured Fretibacterium sp.
GACAGACCGACGAGGAAGCCCTTGCGGCAAAGCTTCTTTCCGATACTCTTTCAGGAGGGAAGAAAGAGTTTTCAGTCCCTGTCAACGCAGGCCCGGATTCGGATATAATCATGGACCGCATACCCGTAAAGGATAATGACAAGGTCACGGGCGCGATCGGCATACTTCACAACAGGACCGAATACACAAAGCTCGCGGAAGATCTTGCAGGAACGCGTTTCCTCGTTGATTCCATGCGCGCGAACAACCATGATTTCACAAACAAGCTGCATGTCATACTCGGACTCCTTCAGATGGAGATGTACGACAAGGCGATGCATTACATAGAAGATATAACCATCGTCCAGAGAGAAACCGTCAGCAGCATAATGCACGCGGTCAATGAGTCCGCCGTTGCGGCGCTTCTTATCGGAAAGATATCCAGGGCTTCGGAACTCAACGTCAAATTTCATTTCAGGAAGGACAGCCGCTACATGCCGGAAGATTATTTCGTGCCTGAAGACGCCATGATCACGATCATAGGCAACCTTATAGACAACGCGCTTGACTCCATGAACGTAAAGTACGATAAAGAAGGAGAGACTTCAGGCGATATCAAAGAGCTCTATTTCGGTATCTATTCAAGGCCAGGCGCGCTCCTGATCACGGTCGACGATACCGGCAAGGGAATAAAAGCGTCGGACATCGGCCATATCTATGAAAACGGCTTCTCTACCAAGGGAGAAGGCCGGGGCACCGGAATGTACCAGGTCAGGAAGACCATCGACGTTCTCGGAGGCGATATCCAGGTAGAATCAGAGGAAGGCGAAGGAACTTCCTTCACAGTAAGTTTTGCAAAACAGGGAGAGGGAAAAAATGTACAGAGTATTGATAATATATGTGGGAAATAAAATGGGTTTTGTCATAACAGGGTGTTGTGATACAAAAATATATCATAGTTCATGAAAATTTATTCCCCCTCTAAAAATGACAGCCCCGCTTGTTACGAGGCTGCCAAAGTTTTTGCGTCAATCCTGAGTTAGTCAGTCCAGCCGCGCGACTTCTCGATTGCTTTCTTCCAGCCCGCATAGGCCTTCTCGCGGTCGTCAGCTCCAAGCTCAGGAGCAAATTTCCTGTCCTGTGCCCAGTTCGCGCGGATGTCGCCCTCGTCCTTCCAGAAGCCCACAGCGAGTCCCGCCGCGTATGCCGCACCGAGTGCCGTAGTTTCGTTCACGACTGGACGAACAACGTCTGCGCCGAGAATGTCAGCCTGTAACTGCATGAGAAGATTGTTGACAACCGCACCACCGTCAACCTTCAAAGCCGCGAGCTTCTTGCCGGAATCCTTCTCCATTGCCTCGATAACGTCGCGTGTCTGATAGCAAAGGCTTTCAAGTGTTGCGCGGATTATATGCTCCTTGCGGACGTAGCGGGTTAAGCCGACGATTGCGCCCCTTGCGGTCATGTCCCAGTAAGGCGCGAAGAGTCCGGAGAACGCGGGAACAAAGTATATTCCTGCTGAGTCTTTCACTTTTCCGGCGTAGTATTCGGTTACAGGGGCATCGTCAACCATCTTGAGGTTGTCGCGTAACCACTGAATCGCCGCTCCTGCAATCGCTATTGAACCTTCGAGAGCGTAGAAGCACTTGCCCTTCTCGCGTGAGTAGAACGCTGTCGTAAGGAGGCCGTTCTTTGAGGGGATTGGTTTGTCGCCAATGTTCATGAGCATGAAGCAGCCCGTTCCGTAAGTGTTCTTAGCCTCGCCCTCGCTCAAGCAAGCCTGACCGAACAATGCTGCCTGCTGGTCGCCCAAGTCTCCGGCAACTGGTATCTCAGCACCGAATGGCCCTGACTTCGCGGTCATTCCGTAGACTGCGCTTGACGGCATGATCTTCGGGAGCATTGACGCGGGAACCTGAAGCTCGTCCATCATCGTCTTGTCCCACTCGCATGTCGCAATGTTCATGAGAAGGGTGCGTGAAGCGTTTGAAACATCAGTTACGTGAACTCCGCCGTTTGGCCCGCCCGTCAAGTTCCAGATCAGCCATGTGTCAGTGTTTCCGAAAAGAAGCTCGCCTTTCTCCGCTTTCTCCCTTGCGCCGGGAACGTTGTCGAGAATCCAGCGAATCTTTGTGCCTGAGAAGTAGGGGTTGATGAGGAGGCCGGTGATGTCCTTGACTTTTCCTTCGCCCTTCTCGTTCTGACCCCAGCCGGGCTTCTTGAGCCATTCAGCGCAGAAATCCTGAGTCCTCGTGCACTGCCACACGATAGCGTTGTAGATTGGCTTGCCTGTTGCTTTGTCCCAAACTACTGTGGTCTCACGCTGATTCGTGATTCCGACTGCGGCGATTTCGTCAGGTGATGCGTTCACGGCGTTTAGTGCGCCCCTGATTACGTCCTGTGTCCTGCTCCAGATCTCCATCGCGTTGTGTTCAACCCAGCCGGGGTGCGGGAAAATCTGCTCATGTTCCATTTGGTACGAGCCTGCGGGACGACCGTCCTTCGTGAAAAGCATACAGCGCGTGCTAGTCGTTCCCTGATCTATTGCGGCTACATATTTCTTGCCTGCCATTGATATTGCCTCCTCCTTTTTCGTCTCTTTCTTGCTTCCGAACAGTTTGAATATCATTGTCAAACTCCTGTGTGAAAATCGCGGGGGCTTTTGGGATTTACGCTACATTATTCCGCAAGCGTGGCAGAAGTAGTAAGCAACTACAGCTCCTACCAGCGGCCCGACTACAGGCACCCATGAGTATGCCCAGTCCGAGTCTCTCTTTCCGGGTATCGGGAGAACGAAGTGCGCGATTCTTGGTGAGAGGTCTCTCGCGGGGTTGAGAGCGTAACCAGTAGGCCCGCCGAGTGCCGCGCCAAGTCCGTAGATTATGCCGACGACGAAGAACGTCCCAAGTCCGGGCGTGAAGCCTGCTCCTGCTACACCCTTCGAGAAAACGCACATGATGAGCGTTACGAGGAAGAACGTTGCGATTGCCTCAGTCAAGAAGCAGCAAGGAAGACTGCGCTCTGCTTCGCTCTTGTTGGGTGCTGTGCAGAACACTCCGAGCTGTGCGCTTGGGTCTGAGCCTTTCCAGTGGCTGAGGTACGCGAGCCATACGACGACACCGCCGCAGAAGCCTCCGATCATCTGCGCAACGATAATGCCGAATGCTTCGCCCCATGAGCCATATACGCCCGCAAGGGTCTTTGCGACTGTAACGACGGGGTTAAGATCACCCTGCGCCGAGCCGAGTGCATTGGCAGCGAATACTCCGAGACCTACTGCCCATGCCCAGCCCCAGCAAATGTGTACCCAGTTTGAGCCGTTTGCCTTTGAGTCTTTGAGTACGAGGTTAGCGACGTTTCCGTCTCCGAATACTACGAGTACGAGCGTTCCGAAGAACTCACCTAAAATCGGTCCGGGTGTAAACATGTTAATGATTCCTCCTGTGAAAATTTTTGTTGACTACTTCCTGCTCATACCGCCTCGCAAGTCCTCATAACGTTAAGCCCCCGCATGAGTTCGTCCTGAGAATTTGCCAAAGTGATACTTGCAGTGTTTCTTTGAATGATGATATTGATATTGTAGTTGATTATTGAGTTAAGTGAATAAGAAATTTTGCGGGATTAGTGTCCTTGTCGTGCCGTGAATCAATCTGCAATAACGCTGCTCTGAATATCATTCTAATAGAACCCCCTCACAAACCATTCCTCAACAGCTTCGGTCGTATGAGCTTCAGTGCCTCAAGCTTACGCCTCAACTCGTCCCTTTCGCGCGTAACTTCCTCAAGCCTCATTCTAAGCTCCTCAATCTCATTCACGAATTATTCCTCCCTTTTGTCATGACATGCAAGAAGACTCCCAAAACAAAAAACCGCCCCTCTCGAGCGGTTTTGTAATGTTTGCCCTTAATGGAGATAAGGGGATTCGAACCCCTGACCTCTTGAATGCCATTCAAGCGCTCTCCCAACTGAGCTATATCCCCGTTAAAGTGCTGGCCATTCAAACAACGCTGTGAATTATATGCGATTATGCCCCGCAATGTCAAGCATTCACATACGATAAGGCATAAAAAAACGGCAGGCCTTTGTGATGGGTCTGCCGCAGTAATACCGTAATTGCTAATAGCTGCTTGTGATGTTCGAGTAAGTTGATGTGTATGAGTTGAGCGTCTCAAGAGTTCCGTTTTCGATCTTGAACACTCTCCAATACCTGTAGCTTCCGCTGTTGGTGTCAGGTGCAGGAGGAACAGTGTACGTCCCTATATGTTCATTGCTCTTGTAGAGATCGATCTTGGCCTCTGTCCTGCTCCAGTCATACGTACTTGCATATGAATACCAGTGAATGAAGTACTCGTATGATGTATCAGTGTCATCAACCTTGAATGTTATAGTCTCAGGCCCGTAGCTGGTTACGTCATCGCGGTCAAGGTTGATAGTATTTCCGTTGAGCGATTCTTCTTTATTAGCGTAGTATACGTGTATTGTACTTGATGACTTCTTCCCGTAGATGTGTGAATCAAGGTCTGTAGGATATACGCCCCATGTCAGCACTACGCGGTATTCTCCCTCTGCAAGGTTCATTCTTGACAGATAGCCGCAGTCTGTGTTGTCGTCTCCCTCATTAAGAGTTACATTGAATCTTGCCTCAGTGAAGTCGGTCTTAGTCATAACAACCGTATAATATCCGCTGCTAATTCCTGAATATGATAACTTGCCTTCTGTATCTGTCGTGCCTTCCGTTACTAACGCTGCATCATCAGAAGCATTCCAGCCATCAAGAACCTTTACGCTTACACCAGAAATAGCCTCATTGTTCTGTGCATTACGTGCCCAGAGAACTCCGCTTGCAGGCTGTATCCGTACAAGAGATATATTCATTTCCTTTGGCTGCTGTTTCTCAAGCTCAACCTCAGCAAAGAACGGTTTGTATCCTTCTGCATCTGCACTTACTGTTACTGTTGCGTAGCTGCTGTCCGCGTATGTCGTGAAATCTGCCTTGTCGTCAAGCTTTATTGTGTACTTGCCGTCTGCTCCTGTTGTGATTACTTCCTGCTGATCCGGGGCTGTTCCCCATGAAACTATGACACGTGCACCGCTGATTGGTGTGGGTGCGCTCTCAGCCTCAGCATAATCTGCAGAATCTGTCCCGCTGCTGGCCTCTGCAACATAGACCATTCCTGAAAGTTCAGTATCTGTAACATGATCAGGTTCGGGAATGCTGGAATCTTCACTTGCTACGATATTATCATAACTAGTATTTTTCGTGTTGTCATATACATTATTTTCGATATTGATTATCGTTGTGATCGTGTTGACATTCTGCGTTATGTTCGTGATTGTCTGAGTGTACGTGTTGTTCGTGATGTACGTTATGCTCTGTGTATCACCGTCTGCAGGCATTCCGGTATCTTGCTGGATGTTGAATGTGAACAGAGAAAATCCGCCTCCGGAAGAACCATCACTACTGCCGCCGCATCCTGCACATACAGCAGCAAAAAACACCAGCATCATAAAAACTATGCTATACGTAAAATTTTTCTTAGACATTATAAAAATACCTCCTGAAAAAATATTTATTCGTCCTGCAAGAGCTTCTAACAGGAACTATCCTTAACCCGTAATGTATACCGGGCACAATACAAACGCATTTTTTTTACAGCAAACCGCCTACCTTTTTAGTGTGTTCAGAATAAAATATCCGATAAAATCAGAATTACCAGATAAAACACTCCTTATATTCTGACGTTATTATAATTATCACACAGATAAGTATTTTTCTGGTATCTTCCTATGCGTTTTTTACTGTCTTATTCGTACGTCTTTACTGCAAAAAAAAATATCCCCCCAGCTTATTGAAGGAGGGATATATTATTTCTTCCTATTCTTCTACAACATATTTTATGTCTTTCAGATGTCTCCACTTGCCTGCATAGTCCAGCCCGTAGCCCACAACGAATTTATCCGGTATCCTGAACCCGCAGTAATCTACCTTCACTTCAGTCTTGCGCCGTTCATACTTGTCGAGCAGTACGCAGACTTTCAGGCTTGCCGGGTGTCTTCCCTCAAGCAGTCCGATAAGGTGCGATAACGTCAGGCCGGAGTCAACAATGTCCTCAACAACAATAACGTGTTTGCCCTCAATGCTGGATTTCAGGTCGTGGAATATCCTCACAACTCCGCTGCTCTCTGTATTGTCCCCGTAAGACGCAACGGACATGAAGTCAACCCGAACGTCCATATCTTCCGGAAGTTCCCGCACAATGTCAGTCAGGAAGAAAGCTGCTCCCGTAAGAATTCCTACAACTACTACAGGTTTATTTTTCCCGTAATCGTTCGCAATCTCGTCCGCAAGTTCCTTAACCCTCCGGCTGATGGTTTCCCGCGACAATATTACTTCTCCCAGTTTATACGCCATGATTTAATTACCTCCTGTTATGTCCGGATAGTAGAAGCGTTTATTTTTTTCCTGCTTTAAGCTGTCCCATGAAGCCAAAATTTTTACTGCTTCATTTGCAGCCCTTATAGTATCATCAATTCCCGAATACTCTAGCACGTTATTATTTCTGTCCGCAACAACTGCGAATACTGCCCCTGCTCTCAGTCCGTAAATTCCCGCAAGAGTCAATATTGCCGCTGCCTCCATCTCGAAATTCATTACTCCTGCATTCTGCAAGTCCTGAATCTTGTGCGAAAATCCTGACTGTGTATAGCCATTAAATCCCGGTCTTGCCTGTCCGCAATAGAATGATGCTGTTGTGCAGGATATTCCGACATGATACGAAATGCCTAAATTCTCGCATGCCTGAATTAATGCAAGTACTATTTCATGATGTGCAAGTGCAGGATATGATTTATCGATATAGTCATCACTCGTCCCGTCCTGCCTCATAGCTCCGGAACATATGACTAACTCTCCGCATGATATTCCCTCACGTACTGCCCCGCATGTCCCGATACGGATGAACGTATCAGCCCCCAATTCCGCAAGTTCCTCAATGGCGATTGAGCTTGAAGGCCCGCCTATGCCCGTAGAACATGCAGAGAGCTTCACGCCGCAAAAAGTTCCGCTGTATGTCCTGTATTCACGGTGAGACGCAATGAATTTCCGTTCGTCCCATTCCTGCGCAATAAGGTCTACTCTGTCAGGGTCTCCCGGCAAAAGTACGTATCTGTTTATGTCCCCGTCTTTGCACTGGATATGATACTGCATGTTATCCGTCATCTTCGGCCTGTCCGCGTCTGAATGCCACATAACTATATGCTTACCACCTTTTCACACGAAAATATTTTGCTGAGTATTTCGCTCATCTGACACATTATGCCGGCTCCTACAGCTTCAGTTATTCCGAGATTGTCGGCACATGATTCTGATACGAGAATGCTGACCCCCTGATCTTCAAGCTGCTTCAAGATAGTGCATGAAGGTGATGTGTATGCTGCGAGCTTTACGGCACTATTCATCAGGGCTATAACTTCAGGCTTTGGTTTTGCATCGTACAGTGAAGAAAGAAATCTATGAAGGAAGGAATATTTGTGCTTTCGGTTTTCGCATGATATTAATACTCCTGATGATACCGGTTCTGTTTTTGCTTTGGGCTGTGAAGTCTGGATTTTAGGTGCGGGGTTAGGCTGCTGTTCAGGTTCTTGGGGTTCTTCCTTCTCAATCTTTGAGGCAGTAACATAAAGCAAGCCTTCATCATCTTCAAGAATAACGTTATTGAAGCCCTGAGACTTCAGGAATTTCGTTAACCCGTCAGCCTGTGCCGGGCCGTCAATCGAAATTTTTGCTTCGTCTTCGTCAGGACTTATTGCACCTCGTACAAAATTAACGGCATCATTGCAGGTTCGACCCTTCGAGTTTATCCGTAAAACCGAGCCGGCTCAGCTTTTAAACTTCATTCAGGACGAGCATCCTCAGGCGATTGCTCTTATTTTGTCATACCTTGCGCCTCAGCAGGCTTCCATGATATTAGGCGCTCTGCCGGCCGAGAAGCAGGCGGATGTTGCCATGCGTATTGCTACCATGGATCGTACTTCGCCCGAGGTTATCAAGGAGGTGGAAAAAGTTCTCGAAAGAAAGCTTTCTTCGCTCATCAATCAGGATTATACCATTGCCGGTGGTGTAGATGCCATTGTCCAGATTTTAAATACCGTCGATCGAGGTACAGAGAAGCGAATTATGGAGACATTGGAGATAGAAGAGCCGGATCTTGCGGAAGAGATCCGAAAGAAGATGTTCGTATTCGAGGATATTCTGCTTCTGGACGACCGTTCGATCCAGCGTGTTCTCCGCGACGTGGAGAACAACGACCTAAGCATTGCGCTAAAGGGCTCGAACGAGGAGGTACAGGAAGCCGTATTGAAGAACATGTCGTCGCGTCTGGCGGCGATGATCCGCGAGGATATGGAGTTTATGGGACCTGTCCGCATGAAGGACGTCGAGGAGGCGCAGCAGAAGATCGTCGGCATCATCCGCAAGTTGGAGGATGCGTCCGAAATCGTTATCTCAAGAGGCGGAGGTGACGACCTCGTTGTATAGTGCCGTTTTTAAAGGACAGGTCGTACCGGCGGACGCGGACAGTACGCAGATCATCGATTCGAATGATCGCATCGGGGCGGCAATCGAGCGTTATAATGAGGAAATGGCAAAGCGGCGTGAGGAGGAGCTGAAGCGTCGGGTTGAGGACTTCCTGGAAAACTTGGAAGCGGACGACGAGGGCTTGCCGATCATACCGACGGATGAGGACGGGGAATATCTGCTTCCGACCGATTTTGACGGGAACCCGCTTTTATACGTGCATTCCGACGGGATGCTTTCAAACGAGCCTGAGCCGGATCCGCCGCCCGAAGAGGATACATCGGAAGAGGGCGAAGCGGCAGAGGAAGAGGTGGCGGTCGACGTCGAGGCGATCATGGCGGAGGCGCAGGCAAAGGCGGACAAGCTGATCGCGGAGGCGGAGGTGCAGGTCAGCGGAATTTTGGACGAGGCGACCGCACAGGCCGAGAAAATGAAGGAAGACGCCGTAAATGCCGGACACGAGGAGGGCTATGCGGCAGGGAATGAGCAGGCGATGGCAGAGCTTGCCGCAAAGGAGCAGGAACTGGCCGAGGTAAGGGCCGCGATGGAAAGGGATTTTGCGGTCAGAGAAAGCGGCATGGAGGAGCGTCTTTGCGATGTGGTCTGCGACATCGTCGGCAAGGTATTTGCCATCGAGTTCTTCGATAAAAAGGAGATCATCGCGCATCTCGTGGACAACGTCGTGACAAATTCTCCTTCGAGCAAGGAGTTTTTGGTCCGCGTCAACGATGAAAATTACGAGCTTTTAAATGAAAAAAAGGATGCGCTTCGCGAGAAGATCGGCTCAGGGATCGAGCTTGACATCATCCGGGATCCGCTTCTGACCGCGGAGCAGTGCCAGATTGAGACGGACGGCGGCGTATATGACTGCGGGATGGACGTGCA
>CALGGR010000247.1 GCA_937915755.1 uncultured Fretibacterium sp.
GTAAAGACGATTTATGGTATGGACAAGCCCGCGACTTCAGTCGTGGGCAGTTGACTCAATTAAGGTCTTCTAGGTTCCTTAAATGGCGCAAACATGGGAAACGTAAACGTAAGAGAAAGAGAGATTGATAACTTCTAGGACTGCTCTTGTCGCTTGCGTTATGCTGTGTGTCTTTGAGATTTATGGTTGGTGTTGCTGTCTCATTGCTCATTGACGCAAATGCTTCTTGTTCGTCCTCTCTAGCTTCGCTCGGTAGATTGTCATTACGCTTATCCCCGTTAGTCTCTCTACCTGTTTGTACGAGTGCGTCTCTAGTAGCTCCAATGCGTGATCCAGTTGCACACGGCTGTACTTCTTCGGGCGGCCATCCTTGAAGTCCGCGTTTTGCCTCGCTATAGCTTTGCCCTCCTGCGTCCTCTGCACTATCAAATCATGCTCGAACTCTGAAAAGCTCAACATGATGTTCCGTATCAGCTTTCCCGTTGGCGTGTTGTCGATCACTCCCATGTTCAGCACCTCGATGATTACTCCTCGCTCGCTTAGCGTTTCTAGCAACTGAACGCCCTGAATGAGACTGCGGGCTATGCGATCAAGCCTCGTTATGATTAGTGTATCTCCGTAGTTGATGAGCTTCAACAGTCTGTCTAACTGCGGCCTCCGTTCTATCTTGCCGCTGAACACGTCCCGGTATATCCGTTCTGCCCCTGCTTGCCGGAGTGCGCTCTCCTGTGCCTCAAGCGAATTGCCTTCTCGCGCCTGCCCTGTCGTACTCACTCGCGCGTATCCGTACACCACGCTGACCAACCTCCTATTATGAATAAATCTTTTGATAATACAAACGACAAAATTCTACAACGAGCGGCGCGAATTATCAAAAGTGCGCACTTCTGGTTAAGTCTTTTTATGTTTAGCAATAACGTTGTCAGTGAATTGAATAAAACGGTTTATGAAATCCTTTTGAGAAAAGTGAAGCTCTCTGCAAATTTTGATCATGGTATTTTTTTCAGGCCAGACGGAAGAATTTTCAAGATTAACCCATTGTCCTAAAGGAATCTGACAGATGTCAGCGGCTTGTTCCTGAGATAAATTTCTTTCAGTTCTGAACTGTAAGATAATATGACCAAAGACGGACAGAAGTTCGTTATCAATGTCATTTTCACTAAACATGAAGACACCTCACAAAAGAAAAATTCTAACATTATGAGGTAATTCTACTAAAAGTAGATATAGATGTTTAGTATAAAACAATGATGATGATATAAAATATATCTAAAATATAAAAAATAGAGAGTAAAAATTATTTAATAGAAATTCTTAAATAATGATATAAATATGTAGTATAATAACCTAATGTTAAATAAGAAAAGAAAAGAAAGAGTGAGAAAAATGAAGATAGCGTTCTCAAATCAGAAGGGTGGAGTAGGAAAAACGACGACGAGTCTTTGTGTAGCGCAAGAACTAAGGAGTCGAGGCTATCGAGTTTTATTGATAGATACAGACGCGCAATGCAATAGCACGAAGTTTTATGAGGCAGTAACGGAAGGAGAAGCGACAGTAGTAGATATATTTTGTGGAGATGAAGCAGCGTTAAATTGTGTCCAGCACACAAGTAAAGGGGACATAATAGCGTCAGATAAATTGTTGTCAGAAGCGGAGACTATGGTGAAAGTAGATGAACGGAGATTCACTCACTTGAAACGGTCGCTGAAAAGTGTAGAAGACAAATACGACTTCGTAATAATAGACACGCCGCCGTCAATAGGAGTATCGTTGAAGAATGTACTAGCGGCAGTGGATTATGTGATAATCCCCGTAGAAGAATCAGGCTGGTCGTTGGACGGATTGATGGACTTTGCGAATGCGTTAGATTTAGCGCGAGACAATAATGAGAAATTGGAAGTAGCAGGAATATTGACAGTGAAAGCGAAAGAGCGGACGCGAAAATCGAAAAGGATGGGAGAACTAGCGTCTCAAGTGGCAGAAAAGTTAGGAACGAAATGTTTTCGGACGAAAATCCGAGAGAGCGTAGTTTGCTCAGAAGCGTTGACGGAATATTACGTGCCGTTGAATGAGTATGCGCCAAGCAGCACGACGAACACGGATTATAAAAATTTTGTAGATGAGTTATTGGAGGAGCTATCAAATGGCGAGGGGAAATTACCCGAATAAAGCGGCGCAAAGTGTAGCGGAATTTCGAGTAGAGGCAGAAACGTTACCGAGTGTCCCAGCAAAGGGAAAAAGTGGCAGGCCGAAGAAGGGAGAAGTTCACAAAATTTCCTTAGCGATTCCCGTAGAACTTTATGAAGGAGTGGAGTTTGCGTCGTATTTTTTCAGGGGAAATATAACGGCGTACATAAATAATTTGATACGTCGAGATTTGGAAAGGAATCTTGACAAGTACCGAGAATTTAAGACAATGATGGAAGAAATGAGCAGTACAATGTAAAATTAACTTTTCTTTGACGTAATTATAAAGATGCCGTAGAAATTAAAGGAGGGTGTTATGATAAATATCATTGACTGGTTAATTACTCATTTTTTTGATTTGTTATCTTTCTTCATCACGTTATTTAAAAAAGAGGACAGTAAAGAAGAAAGACGGGTCTATAAGGAACTTATGCGCAAAAGTAAAAGTGCATATGATATTATTCTTCATGAGACTGTTTTCTTTGGAGATGTTCTTCTACGACGTAATGATGGTATAATAAAAAATTTTGTTAAAGAAATTGATATTAGAGAAAGAAATTCAGATAAGAGAGTAAAAATTAAAAGATTACAAAAACAGAAAGAATCTTTTATACTTACTGGTGTGGCAGGAATTGGAAAGTCTTGTGTCTTAAAATATTTATTTCTTAAAGAATACGTAAAAAAAATCTTTTCAAAGAAAAAATTATGTCTATATCTATCTTCAGAAAAAATTTTAAACTTTTTTTCAAATGATAGTTTTATAGAAGATTTGAGTGTTGTGAATATCAATGAATTACGTTTGTATCTTGATGGAATAGATGAAGTTATTGATAAAGAAAATATTACTTTTTTAGCTAGAAATCTTGATAGCATCAAGCATAAAGTAGATAACGTTTTGTTCTTTATTACATGTAGGTTAGAATCTTTATGCTTGATAAAAGAAGTATTAAGAAAGCATTTTCCTTTGAATTGTTTTGTTATAAATGTTTGGGAAGATGCACCGTTAATAGTTTTATCAAATACACTTATTAAAACTCTTACTATCTCAAAAGACATGAAACAAAATTTACAGAATTTTGTTGTAAGATACATGCATCTTTGCGAGCAAAATCCTCTTTTGCTCAAGATGCTTTTGTGGGCAAAACTTCAAAATAGTTCATACTCTCCTAATCAAAACCGTTTTGTTTTTTATTCTGAATTTTTCGATATTATTATACATTCTTACTATAAATCACATTCTGGACAAAGAGTATCTCGAGTAAGAAAAAGTGAATATGCTTCTATAGTGTATAACACTTACATTGCAGATGTTAGGAATCGTTTTGTTAAAAATATGGTTGGTATTGAGAAAATACTTAAAAAGAGTGAACAACATGGATTATACATATTTACTCACGAAACATTTTTTGAGTTTTTGTTTGCTTGGCATGTTTGTGAAAAAATAATGAAATCTCCTATGGAATGTATAGACGTAATGTCATACGAGTTTCCAAATGGTTTTTCGGATTTTATATCCTTTGGTTTGAAACGTAATAGTGAGGAAGAAAGAAAAAAAATTGTAAATAATTTAATAAATATTTATAAATTGACTTTAGATAGCAATGCTCGCAAAATATTTCGTAGAGATCAAATACTATCAATGATAAATGATTACGATAGAAAAACGAATAGTGCTCTGAAGAATGTTCTTAAAGATAAGGACGATAAAAGTTTTTTTATTCTGAAATACGAGATTGTTTTTAGAATTGGACGTTTAGGAGTTTATAACGACACTATAATAGCTTTTCTAAAATTCGTATACTTTAATGATGCTAATATATCGTTCCATAAGACATGCATAGACAAAATGGAACGAGAAAAACTTTTAATTGCGTTAAAAAGATGTTGTGCTATAAGTGCATCTTTTGTTGGAGCTGAAGATATTGAGATTGATTACGTTTCTCATATGTTACCCTACAAATCTGATAAGTATCATGAACTTTACGATAAGATAAATAGGATGCACACGTTAATTTATTATGGCGATTTGATAATGAAAAATAATGGTATTCTCGATATGATTACTTATCTAGAAGATGAAAATTGTCCTTGTAATAATTCCTGTAATAAACGTGTTAATCGTTTAGCAAAGCTTAACGATTATATGGATGATATTTGTTGTATGAGTGTGTCTGATAAGCGTATTTATTATTTTCGGTTATTTGATATAGCCACCATCTATACATTTGTTTGTAGCAGAAATTCAAAAGAGCAACTTGCTTGGTTAGATGAACACTCTCAAAATATTATTCGATCTTTTAAAACCGATTTTATAGGTATTTCTCAGGAAAGAAAAAGTTTGCTTGATGAAATAAAAAACAGAACCATAGAAAGGATTGATGAACTTAATAATAATATTTTATGAAGTTATGTTCATTAAATATTATAGCCTACACAATAAACTCTGTGTATGGCTGGAAGGAAATTCTTGCAAATTCTGACTCAATTTGTACCTATACACAGAAAACTTTACGCGCTTATTTTACGTTACATAGACGTTCAAGAACTCTTTTGATAATTTTTATACATTATCTAAAGTTGAGAAATAATTGAATTTTTAAAATTATCAATTTGTTCATTACTCATTCCTTGTGTTTTCATAAAGGCAATAGCGGCATTTAAAATCTCAGAACGTCCACGTTCTTCGCCTACCGCAATACCATCGTAAAAGATGCTTCTACCTTCATAATCAAGAACTCTGCCCCCCATAATTTCTTTCACCTCTTGTTGAATATTTTGATATTTAGCGGCGATGTTTTCAAGGACTTTTTTGCTCATTTCCAAAATAGTTCTTCTGTCATGAGTAAAAATTTTGCCGTCCTTAACAGCTTTTTCCAGACGGATCATGAAATCGGAGTATTCTCTTTTGAGTTTATCAAGTTCTGCCGGATCATTCTCATATTTCGAGAAATTTTTCTCAAGATTGAAGATATAGAAAGGCAACAAAAAATATAAATCCCTTTCAAAAATTTGAGCGAGAGAATATGAGTTGACTTTCATAACAGGAACATTGAAATTAACCGAACCACCCGGAGTGTTTATAACTATATTCATGGCGTTTGGAGTATTTTTATTAGATCTCAGGAATAAAACAGCGGCGTTAGGGATAGTAACAATAAGCTGATAATTAGTAATTTTGCCAGAATCGAGAGCTTCTTGAGTGATGTACTCAAAAATTCTAATTATCAAAGTGTCGTCAGCAGTAGATTGACACTCAAAAATATATTTGTCCTCCTCGTTATTTTCAGAGATGATAGAGAAGGAACTATCGGTAATGCGTTTTTGCTCTTTACCGTCCTGCTGGTTAATGAAATGCTCATTAGGGTGAGTAATAATTTTTTCTTTACCAGAATAATTTTTGCCAAAAATCTCGTTAATAACAGGAATAAGGAGCTGAATACAGTCGTTCATCATAGTCCTGAAAGCATCATCATATGGAGTAGGAACGATATTTGAGTCTCTATCGCTTC
>CALGGR010000248.1 GCA_937915755.1 uncultured Fretibacterium sp.
TTATGCGATTTACCGCATGGGTCAGACAGTCTTTTTCTCTTGACAGGTCTAAAAACTTCCTGCCAATGACAGTGCCGTCCGATTTCATTGCGCTGCATACACAATCGTTATTTATTCCTAAATCTACTCCCAAGACTATTTGTTGGTTAATTTCTTTTTGCTTGATTTTCACCTCCTCCTCAAACGCAAAATCCAAATACCAATTTTTTCCTCGTTTTCGCAAGGTCGGTACACATTCTTTACGGGTCTTGCAATGTCTCTGAATATATTTCACGTCCGTATTTTTTAACTCAATTTTCAGCCAATCCCATGTTTGATTTGTGAAGACTTTTAATTCCGCTGTATTCGTGCCCGTTCTGACAAAACAGTTCTTTCGGTACATTGCAGGGTATACTTTCCCAGCTTTCGGCTCTCCGGGGTTCTGCCCTTTCGGATTTTTCTCCCAGTTTGCGTAATTACTTTTGTACGAACTCACTTCCCCTATTGCTTCATTTATTGCTGCCCTTCTGAGATAACTGGGAAATTTGTAAAAATCTTTGGCAAAATCGTATTTGGGCAAAGGATTATTTGACGTTCTGTGCGTTAAGATTTCTACAGCTCTCTGTTGTTCTAACGACGAAGATATTTGAGAAATATATTTCCATTCGGCAAGTACGACGCTGATAAAAAAATCCACAGCAAAACGATACTGTTCAACAGTATCTTTGAATGCTCCGTTAGTTTTGCGAATTTTCACTTTGTACGTCGATACTATCTTCATTGTTGATTTTTGCCCTTCGTTTTTTGTAAGTATAGCATATGTAGAAGAAAGGGAAGTCTATTTATTTGGGATTAAAATAAATAGACTGCTTAACTCACGACTGAAGTCGCTAGTGTGCAGCGGCAATTTAATCATGAGGTTGCAAGAAATTTGTTGTGCTATAATCTCGTCTCGATGAAACAAAATCCAATCAACAGGAGGAATGTAATTTGCAAAGAAGGTTCGCACTATTCACAGCCTCAACGCTAGCGGTGTTCCTGACTGCCGGGTCAGCACACGCCGCGAGCATCAAGGGCAAGGATCTCAGCACAGTACCCGACATACTCAGACATGCGCGGGGAATCACAGGAAAGGAGGTGAGTCTTGAGCTGAGGAAGGACTCGCTTCTCCGGCTTCATGATGACGGTCAGCTTGATTTGCGCTATAACATCGGCAACGGCGACAAGGATTCATCACTCGGCAAGATAGAGGACTACTTCTCAGGAGTACTAATTAGGGATAATGGCCTCATTTCAGCATTAACAATGGGGGGGGCTTCAATGGCAATAAAGTTTTAATTACCTCCTCGAAGATTGCTGTAAATTCAAAAATAAGAGAGTATGAGGCTCTTGACGTACTTGGATTCGGGAGACCGATTCGTCGTAAAGCTACTGTATACACAAACTGGTTATATGACCTTTATTTTGCGACTGTAAGCAAAAACGATGACGGCAAAATTTCACAGTCCCGGTTCGGTGCATGGCGTTATCCCAATGAAGCACTCAGTGCAAATTCAGGCTACCTCAAGGACATTGATGCAGGAATTTTCGTCAACGGTTTTGAAGGCGAACTTGTTGTTACCACAACAATGGAAACTATAAGGGATTATATTGAATTGGCTCCACCTTATAGTCTCAAAACTGCAAGCGCAAGGCTCGATTTCTGGGCACTGTTCGCTGACGATTCCGGCAATGTCCAGTACAAGAAACTCGACAACCTCACTCAGACCAAAAGCGGCTTCACCACCGCTGCACTTAACGGCATGAAGAACGCTCCCGATGCCGAATGGGATTCAACAAATAATCTCGACAACACGTATGCTTCCCCCTACATGGTAATCAAGACAGCAACAGGCGACTTCAATCATGACGGTTTCGCAAATGAAGTGGCCGTGATTGCGACTGACGTGAACGGAATCTACGTGTGGATTTATCAGCTTGAGTACAGGGACGGAGCATTTACAATCCGAACCATGAAGGACAAGACAACGATCTTCAGCTACCGTTACCCCGACTACTTCAAGAAGTGGAGCTACAACGGCTGGAACAGAGCACCCGGCGCGGACATTCTCGCGGGAGATTTTGACGGTGACGGACAGACAGAGCTTGCCGCGATCTTCCAGGGGGATTTTCCTTCGGGCGAGCGCAACGTAATGATGTTCGGCGGAACGGTCAAGACACTTCACACCAACCTCTACAAGTGGGACAACAGCACAAGCGACCTCAAAGCCACGCCGTATGAAGTTGACGACCATGAGATGACTTTAGAGAGCAAAGCATTCACATACCACTACTACACCACTATCGGCCGTCATAACTACTGGTTCGAGAAAAAAAGAGGCCACAAAAGGCGGCTCAAAACGTCATGGGGAGGCTTCAAGGCGACAGTGCTTGACATTGACGGGGACGGAAAGGACGAGATAGCCTTTGCAGGTTACAGGTCGGAATTGTTCTACCACGTGAAGCCTCACTCGACTGAAGTCGAGTGCTTCCAGCCGTCTTAATTGGCCGGAC
>CALGGR010000249.1 GCA_937915755.1 uncultured Fretibacterium sp.
CTCTTTCCCTACACGACGCTCTTCCGATCTTGATCTACGACAACGGAGCGAGCCAGAAGGGCAAGGGCGTCAGCTTCCACCGGAAACGCTTCGAGGCTCACCTGCACAAGTTCTTCATGAGGCACGGGAGCAATGACGGCTACATCTTGCTGGGAGACTTCACGGGCTATTATGCGAACATTCCGCACGGTAAATGCCGCGAGGTTTTGGCGCATTTCCTCTCGTGCTCCGTTGAGAATCCTGCCGAGCTGAGATATACACTTGGCCTGATTACACGGATATTCGGGACATTCCGGGTAGACGTGAGCCGCTTCACAGACTCCGAGATACAGGCGATGATGGACGGCAAAGTTGACCAGATGCTTAACCTGAACGCAGACCCTGCAACACTGACAGGGCAGAAGTTCCTTGATAAGGGTGTGGACATTGGCAACCAGATTTCACAGAACATTGGCCTCATCTACCCTTACCGCTTCGATAATTATGCTAAGGTCATTGCTCGAATTGAGGGCTACGGCAGGTACACAGATGATTTCTACGCTATCTCCGAGAGCAGGGAAGAATTGTTGACTCTGCTTGATGGTCTGAGAGTGGTAGCACAAGAGTTCGGGATAATCATCAATGAGCGCAAGACGAGAATTGTAAAGCTCTCCGGCTTTTACCGGCACTTGCAGAATGGATACAGTCTCACGGACACAGGGCGGGTAATTCGCAAGATAAACCCGAAGAGCATAACCCGCGAGCGCAGGAAGCTCAAAGCGTACAGGAGGCTTCTGGATGCGGGGAAGATAACGTACAGCGAGATAGAAAATATTTTCAAGAGCTGGCTGGGCGGCAACTATAAGCGGATGTCGCACCGCCAGATTTATAACATGACAGACCTGTATATCAGGCTATTCAGGAGGAAAACGAAATGGAAAAAGGGACATTCACGGTTACGCTGGCTGATGGAACACAGCTCGGCGGACTGGAACTGAACGGAAATAATTTCATCAGTGCAGCAGAAGTAACAGAGGCAACATTCAGGGGCAAACTTGGGCGTGTAACCATAACCGGAGACGCTGAGGCAGACGAGGCAGGGCTTATCGGAGAGCACACCAATATGGAGCTTGTGCAGGTTCAGCAGTACGGTGAAGAGTATTGGTTCATTCTGCGGGATATTAGCGCGGCAGAAATGGAGAAGTTGCAGACACGCGGCGATATTGACTACATCGCTATGATGACGGGCGTAACACTCTAGGAGGTGAATGCAATGTTCGAGAAAATCAAGAAGTACTACGAAACCGGCGTATGGAGTGAACAGCGGGTACGTGAGGCAGTAGCAAAGAACGTAATCACGGCGGAACAGTTCAAGGAGATAACGGGGAAAGGCCTGCTTGGTGAGTAAGCAGGCTTTGTTTTTACTGGAGGTGCGATTATGGCTAATGACACTAAGAACTTCAAGGTGTCTGAATTTGCCTGCAAACACTGCGGTGAGAATAAGATTGACCAGCAGGTTATTGATATGTGCCAGAAGATACGCGACGCTCTGGGTGTACCGGTGCACGTCAACTCAGGTTACAGATGTCCGGCGCATAATACCAAAGTCGGAGGCGTAAAAAGTTCACGGCATGTCTTGGGCATGGCCGCTGACTTGTCGTCATCACTTTCGGCAGTCGACATGTTCAACACGGTCAAGAAGTTACAGGCCGCTGGGGAACTCCCAGAATTGGGCTACTGCATTCTCTACAGAAAGAAAAACTTTATCCATGTTGATATTTCAAAGCGCGCGTCGGGAAGATTATGGGAGGAGAGGCCCTGATGCTCTGCTATCTGGCTATCGAAACTTTCCTCGCTGTCCTCTCAGATACTGGTTACAGATTTGACAGAGGAGTTGCTTGGTATGACGCTCTCGCTTATGCCGTCGGTAATGCCTTCGTCTTGTGGACTGTCCTCTATATCGTTTGGGAAATTCTAGGATGGAGCACTGCTTTCGAGCAGATTGACTACCAGGCTCGCGACTTCCTCGGGAGGAGGCAATCTTGACCGATAAGTACATTGATACAGGTTTTGCTTTGCTCGGAGGCTTTCTCTCGTGGTTCCTCGGCGGCCTCGACGGACTCATGACTTTGCTCGTCGTCTTTGTTATCGCAGACTTCCTCACTGGCATTATGCGCAGTTATTTGACTCGCACTCTCTCCAGTGAGCTCGGCTTTCACGGTATCGCCAAGAAGGTCTGCATGTTCCTACTCATCGGCATCGCTAATGTCATCGATAATGAACTGCTCGCAAAAAGCGAAGTCCTACGCGACGCTGTCGTCATGTTTTACCTCGCTAATGAGGGCTTGAGTATCACTGAAAACTCCATCGATATTGGCTTGCCTATTCCTGAGGCTCTCAAGGAACGCTTCATGTCATGGAGAACTAAGGAACTTACTAACAAAAATCCTCCTGACATTGACGATTGACTACAAAATTTGAGCGGGACAAGGGGGCTTTTCTTCCTCCTCATCCAGCTCTTCTCTTATTCCCCAAGCATCGGCATTGACTGCTTCGCGTCGTACAAATAGTACTGACTCTCCATCAGCGTCTCAGCGTACGATTCTCGCCCTTCAAAGCTGTCGATTACCGCCTGTTCCTCGTTCGTCAGTTCCTCGTATCGTTTCCGCGCGTAACCCTTCGGGAGCCAGCCCTTGCGCTGAGAGCCGTAGATGTTCAGCTTCTTTAACAGCCGCTCGTTCCTGAAAGTGATATGACATGTCCCCTTCTTGTAGAACGTTACGTCAAAGTACTTCAGCCGGATATTTCTCATGTTCCCGGACTTCCGCGCATCATCAATACTCTGCCTTACACTAAGCCCGCTCTGCGTCTCTCCGCTGTCTAAGTAGTTCAGCACCTTTTCTATGTCTGACAGTGTCCCTACGCTGTGCTGATAGTTTGCGCCGTACTCAAGCTCTCCGTGATAACCCCATGCACAAAGCGGCAGTATCACGCGCCGGTTTATCTTCCAGCTCAGATTCGTCTTCCACCCGTTATAGTAGTGAATGTTACCGTTGTTCAGGTCGCTGTCCCACGAATATTGATGCGATAACTTCTCGAACAGCTCTAGGATGCAGTCCTCTACGCTCTTCACAAAGCTCAACACTATTTCCTGCTGAATCGTCTTCACGTTCCAGTACGAAAAATCATAGTCCGCAAGCTCGCTTATCCTCGAGGTGTACTCGTAGTACAAGTTGCTCGTCAGTCTTTCCGTAAAGCTCGGATGCTCAAACAGCTTCTTCCAGTACTTTCGCCGCATTGCCCTCACGTACCCGTTCACGCTGAATCTTTCCGTGTACCCGCTTCCGCTGTCGTCTCCTACCCTCACGCTCAGAAGGCACTTCTCATCCATCGCACGGCTATGAAGCTCCAAGTATTCACGGTAAAGCCTCAATCCGCATTCAAGCTCTCGGTTATACATCGCAACAAATCCCTTCACGAAGTCAAGCTCCGCAAGTTCGCCTGTTGCGGCTTTCGCCTCGTACTCCTCGTAGTCTTTCTCACGGAGATTTGCGAATATCGTCGCCTCGTGCTCGGGTTCAGGCACTAACACATTCACGCTCGCCACCTCTACGGAAGTTGCCCTCTCCGCTTCGAGAAATGCCCCAGAATGGTACTTTATCTCCGCTCCGTACTGTCCCAGTTTCTGCGCTAATTCTTTGCGCTCGTTCGTGTATGGGTTGCGCAGGGTCTCAGCATTCAGGAGGCAGATTATCCCGCCCCCTGTTTTGCTCTGAACCTCTATTGCCTTCAGCAAGTGCCGCGCTCCCTGAGAAAACGGCGGGTTCATTATTACCAAGTCATAGTGCTTGTACGTGTGGTACGTCAGAAAGTCATCGTGCACAACACGGTAACCTTTCTCCTTCAGGATTGCCCGCAAGTCTGGCTCTATCTCTATGCAGTCTATATCGACTTTTCCCTTCCGCCAGTTTCCATGAAGCGACCATTCCTCTTTCGCTGACTGCACATAGGACACTATGTCGCCCTTACCTGCTGATGGCTCAAGAACATACTCGATTTGCTCCCAGTCGAGGCCTTCTGTTATTTCCGCAAGCAACGTTGCGGGTGTGGGGTAGTAATCATCGCTCCAGGTCAGCTTCAGCATTTCTTCACCGTCCTCACCACTACTATGCGACGCATATCCCATTCGTGAACAGCGTTATGCGGCTTATGCACTGCGAGGGTATGTGCTCCGCATTCAACGCAACGCGCGTAAAATATGTCGCTTTCGGCCAAGTTCACCAATTCGCCCGTACCCCCGCACATCGGGCATTCTTCATGACAAGCTGTCCACATAGTCATACGCCTCACGCACACGCTCGAACTTATCCTTTGCCTCCACAAGATGCTCAAAGCTCACTCCGGGACGGCTCAAAAGCTCATCCAGTTCATCACGCGCATCCATCGCCGCACGTGCCAACACTAAACGAACTTCGTGCATTTTCACACTCGATACCCTAACTCGCATTTTTTGCTCTCCTTTCTGCCTCGCGCTGTTCCATCGCTAAACGCTTCAGCTCCTCGTTGTCATCCGCATACAACGCCAGCAGCACTTCACGCGTTAATTCCAATTTCGCCTCGTAAGGGAATATCTGCACCTTGATCCAGCCCCTCACAAGCGCATCGTACTTCTGGTACTCCCTTACTGCACACCAATAACTTGCATTACTGCCCGCTATCTGCCCGCTCTCAACATCAGACACATAACGCCGGAAAAACGTATAGTACCTTTCGTTCAGCGGCATTCCGTCCCGCGCCTGTTTTCGCGTCATCCTGTGCAGGGGCGCATCCTCTCTTCCGTCCTCTCGAAGCGGCTTCACACGGCAAGGACATTTCACCTCGAACAATCCAGCTCGGTAATCCGACCAGTAAGGATCGCTCTGACGTTCAAACTCGATCTGCTCCATACAGTCCATTTGTGCCATCCTGTAAAATTAGGAGCTGGATGTTGCAGCATCCAACCCCTTTTTAGTCTCTGCTCTACCGCGTTCTGGGCTCGACTGACCGTGCGGCGGAGCTTTTCTTTTCGTGGTAGTAGCACTGCTTTATCATCAGTCCGTCGTTCCACCACAAGATACTTGACGCGGGGCCGTCGTTCTCCGACCATGCTCGGAAACACGCACGGTCTATCTGCCGCCATGAGTACCCGCTTGCCCGCGCCTCTTCGATTTCTCCCATGTGCTCACGCACTAGAAGGTATATCACTTCAAGGCTCATGTTGCGACTTCTCCCAAAGTACGGGATTACTCCCTCAAGCTCCCTTAACACGCAGTTCTTCATTTACTTTCGCCCTCCTGTATTCCGCTAATGCCTCGCGTGTCGCTTCGTAGTTCATGCTCACAAGGCCGTGCTCCTCTAGGTACACAAGCACTTCGTCTGTCTCGTCATACGGAACTCCTCTCATTGCCTGAAAGTTCACTCCATACAAAAGCAATTTCCGCGCCTGTGCCTGTGCCTTGCTTCCCCATGCCGTACGTTCACTGTACGAAGGGTCAAGTTCCTGAAGCCGTCCCTCTATCATTGCACGTACGTCGTCAAGCATATCCTCCAGCAGGTTGAACGACGGGGTCGGCTCATCATATTCCGTCTTCGCGTCCGTCCGGCCGCTGTCCACGTCTCCCAACAGCTTACGGACTTTCTGAAGAAGACCATCCCATATGTACACTTCCTCACTTGGTGCTAACATGTTTTGCCTCCTTGTATGCTAGGAGCATCGATGCTCCTAACCTCTCGTAGAATTTCCGCCGTCGTGCCTCGTGCGGTGCACATGCCCGGTATTTCTCCACACAGCGGCGGTATTCCTCCTTGAAGAACTCTGCGTCGCTCCTCACCGTTTTACGCTCCTTGCTAGGCAGTCAAGCTGACCTTCAAGCGCGTCCATCTGGAATATTCGCATCAGCCTCTGCCTCAGCTTACGGCGACGCTCTGCCTTTGTCCTCATCCTATACAGCCACACGTCCATCACCCCCTTCTACTCGCCTCCAGCTTCCTAAAAGCTGACCATACGGGACATCCTTGCCCGGATCTGCAGGGTCAAAATATCTTATGTCTATTGTCTCAATCTCGCCGAGATATATCCCTATCCGCTCAAGCACTGCCCACGCCAGCTCATCATGACTGCCGTACTCAAAGCCCAGCTTCGTCTGCTCGCTTGTGCATACTCTCATTATTTCAAGCATTTCCGCGTCCGTGCACTTCATCAACGCGTCATGTTTCTCGGGGTACGAATCGCTTGTCTCAATTACACGGATTGCTTCACTCACTGCGTCTTCGACTTCAACGGACAACTTCTCCTCGTAGTGCTTTATCAGTGCCTCTCGTGTCGGAATGCCGCCTAGGGCAAGGTTTTCGTCTGCGTCAAGCCCGTTCTGTTCGCAAAGTTCCCTCAACCCAGCAAAACTCACCTTATACATCAGCGTGTTTTCAAGATACTCAACTTCACCAGCGTCCGCTAGCGACTTCACCAAGTTCGCATCCGCTATCCCCCTCAGCTTCGATCGCGTGTTGCTCACCGCATGGCTGTCTTTCGGGTCAATCCCTAAACGATGCGTTATTTCCTTAAGTTCCGCTTCCGTCAGACTAGAAAACACCTTATCGATTTCGCGCTTGTCTGTCTGGCTCGTCAGATACTCGTATTTCTCATCCAATGACAGCTCACGGAATTTAGCCTCGTCGCGCCAGTTCCGAAACATTCTCGCTACGTTGAGAGCTGTTTCATAATTACCCTTCGAAGGATAAGTCTGCTTCGCTCCATTCGTTGCTATCGACAGTGCCGCTACCATGTCTGCCCTCTTACACCGCATCAGTACTTCAAGCATCGCGCTCTCTGTCTCTGCTTTGCTCAGGGCATCAGCTATGTCCGTCGCCGTCAACTTCGCCGGTTTCTCCGTCTTTACCGGCTTCGTATCTGCACAAGGAGCTTCTACTACTTCGGGGTTCAGCTTCGCTACTACTTTCGCCGCTGCCTCTATCAGCTCCGCCTTGCGCATACGTGATACTCCCTTGATCGTGCTATCCTTACGCACTATGTTTCTCAGCATCGCTACCGTGTACCCGCTTATGTCCGCCTTGACGTCGGCTATTGACTTCTTCATTGCTTCTTCCTCCTTTAATTTCTGACTTGGACTCGTCAGCTAGTGCCTTACACTAGGACACAGGCTCAACTTCTGCCCGTGTTTCGTCCTTATTTGTTACTACTCTGCCTCAATCACTGCTATCAATTTCTCGCAGTAATCTAACGTTACTAGAAGTCCCTTGCGCTCCTCTTCCGTACGCCATTTCATACTGTCTAATGCTGCCTCCGTCGCCTCTGACAACGAATAAAGCTCATTGCACAGTCCGTTCCACTCCTTCATGATTCTGCTAGGGTCATTCCCTTTTCCTCCTTTACTCCTTACGCGGGCACTTGCCAGCCTTCACGCTCATTAACAGACTGCCTAAACTTCTCGCTGTGCTTACCCAGTGTTCGGGCGCGTCCCCGCATATCTCGTAGATTGCCCTCTGCACCGAGATAAACCTTGACATGTGATCCAACGGCTCAAGAAGTGCCACCGTCTCCTCCAGCGTCCTGCTCCTCAACAACTCCGCCGCGTTGTGCTCTCTAAGAGCCCTAAACAGCTTGCCACTAGGAATGTTCCTCAATCCCATTAACATGTCTCTTCCTCCTTTAATCTTTCTGACACTTGGACTCGTCAGTCAGGGCTTCACCCTAAGACGCAGGGATTATTCCCAGCGTTTCGTCCTTTACCTTGAACGTGTGGCCGATTGCCAACTTCCTCTTTACGCTCCTCCGCAGGGTGTATTCAGTCTTCGCGTTCGCCGTGCTGTTCCCGCTCCCTCATATCTCGCCCTTTGGGGTAACCCTCTCATCACTCGGTTACTGAGTCTTACTTGTCAATCAACTTCGTCTTTCTCGTTGTCGCCTGTGTTCTGCTTCAACGGTGAGAATTATACGAAAACTTTTTAGAAAATACTATACGTAGTATTGCGTATTATTCAAACTTTTTACAAAACGGCAGATTTTACGTTAAAATATACTGGCCAGAAAGGAGGCGAATATATTGATTGATGAAAAAGCTATGGAAGATTACGTTGACCAAGTAACAGCGGCTAAAATGCTCAAGATAACTCAAGGGCGCATTAGTCAGTTATGTATACAAGGACGTTTTCAAGGGGCAATGAAAATTGGGTGGTCGTGGATTATCCCTAAAGTAGCAATAGAGAACTTTAAACCTCGACGTAGAGGGCCAAGACCCAAGTCTACTCAAAACGAAGCCGACAGAGATTTTTTAACCAGTGCCATTAATCAAGCAGACAACTTGAAAGGGGGATAGCATGATGACCAGCAATGATAATAAGCAGTTCGTTACCGTCGAGATTTTTAACTCGGCTATGAACAAAATTGATAAACATTTTGACATTATCGATGGTAAGTTTGAAGTTGTCAGAGCGGAAATTCTCGCTGTAAAAGAACTCGCTCTAGTCAACTCTGCAAAAATCGATGCTTACAAGGATACTACTAATACTTGGTTCAGATCGGAAGAGCACACGTCTGAACTCCAGTC
>CALGGR010000250.1 GCA_937915755.1 uncultured Fretibacterium sp.
GATTTTTCCTGAGCAACTACGACAGGTAGTCCTTTATAAACGGCTCGCGGTGCGTCAGCTGATTTTTTTATCGTTCCTAAAAAAGGAATATTAAGTTCATGAAGTAAATCCCAAACATCACGCTGATCTTTAACTCTTTGTTCATAAATTGTTGCGATTATTCCTGCTATTTTCAAGTTAGGATTCATATCGGGGTCTTCCTGAACATTTTTAATCGTGCTTAAAAGTGCTTTCATGCCTTTGTATGCAAGAAAATCGGTCTTACACGGGATAATTACTTCGTCAGCGGCGTTAATTCCGTTGAACATGAGGATCGAAAGTTGTGGAGGACAATCAATGAAGCAATAATCAAAATACGGTGAAAGTTTTTCGAGAGCCCGTTTTAATTTTTTCTCACGCGCCGGAAGTGTAATTCTATTTCTGTATCTTAATAGCATTAATTATCCATGACCACGATACAATAGAATATACAGTTTCAGGCGCATTTTCCAACCTTTGTAATTCACACAAAAGATGTTCTTCAAGTTCGTTGATATCTGAAAATGCTCGATTATAAAAACCTTTTTCCCGTATTTCATCCCATATATTTTCTGTTGGATTTAATTCAGGCGAATAGGGAGGCAATATTTTTATCTTAATATTTTCTGGAATTATCAAACTTTTTGATTTATGCCAACCGGCTCCGTCCATTATCATCAAGACTTTTTCATCTTTATGGCGTGAGGAAATTTCTTCAAGAAATATTTGCATTATTTCTGTATTGCATCCCGATAATATAAGACTTTCAAAACTCCCGTCTTCTACGCTTACAACCCCGTAAGCATAGACATACTGCTGACTTACCAAGACACGGCAGACTGGCCTTTCAGGTTTTGCACACCAGCTGCTGTGAAGCTGAGATATTCGACCAAATCGCGCCTCATCTTGAAACATTACTCGCAAATGTTTGTCTTTTGCCCAATTTTTACGAATTTCTTCCACATCCGTCTGCAGTTTTTTTTCCAGTCTTCCTGCTTTTTCACATCGGCTTTTACATGACGCTTATCTGGAACTATTTTGCGCCAGTTATGTCTATGTACAAGTTCATAAACTGACGATAAGCCTACGTGGCGACCAAGGTATTTTTCCAACTCTTTATGAATTTCTCCTATCACAGGAATTTGTCCTGCACTGGCTTTTGAAGCGAATGACTGCAAAAATTCTTTTTCCTGTTCTATGGTCATATTGGCATGATGACGACCTCCGCGCTTATTTATAACAATAGTGCCTCCTGCTTTTATAAAGGCATTCCTGTTCCTTGATACCCAGCCTGTACTTCGTCCAACAGCCTGAGCTGTTTGTTCTAATGATAAACCTTCTAACGGAAGTATTACTGCCTGATAAATTCTTATTTCGCCTATCGTTTTTGCCTTAGACAAAAGTTCCCTTGCTTTATCTAAAAATTCTTCTCCCTTTGGTGTCCTTGCCATTTTGCTCCCCCTCTTTTTTTAGATAAAATTATACACGCTTTGAAGCAGAAATGGAATAATAAGCTCTTCACCGCTTATAGCGTTTCCCATAATTATGAAGAATAACCGCAATGTTTGAACCAGCCAGTAGCGTCTGAACGTTTTAACTTATCTAGGCTTTCTCCAACTGCCTTTTCTAATTCGTCAATTTTTGTTTTCGCCACCTTGCGAAGATTGTTTTTTACTTTTGACCACATAGCCTCCACTGGATTAAAGTCAGGACTGTACGGCGGTAAGTATTCCAGTTTTATCCCGGCACTGGTAAGGATTTCCTTTACTCCTGCGACTTTATGTGATGACAGGTTATCCATCACCAGAATATCATCTTTTTTTAATGTTTTTAACAGGCATTCTTTCAGCCATGCTTTAAATAATTCGCCCGTTAAGCCGCCCTCATATACCATTGCTTCTGTACTGCCGTCGCTGCGCAGTGCCGATAATATGCTCAAAGATTTCCATCTTGCATCAGGAACATAATCCCTTATGCGTTTGCCCTTGGGACTCCAGCCGTATAAACGTACCATAGACGTTTTTATACTGCTTTCATCGAGAAATACCAACTTATTTATATCAAAATTTTGAGATTTTTTGCGCCATTCAATCCGTTTTTGTTTCACGTCGGCACGGTTTTGTTCCGTTGCAAAAAGTGTTTTTTTTATGTGTATACTCTAATTTCTGCAATGCTCTGTGAATTGTTGTACGGCTTGCTGTAAATTTTCCTCTTTCCTTTATCTCGTCAAGCGTTAACGATGGATTTATTTTTACCATTTCAGATATTTTATTAATATCTTCCACGCTTAATTTTCGTGGCCTTCCACTGCGGGGCAAGGCTTTATAACTGCCAGTATCACGAAAACGCTTACTTATTTTGTAAACCCAGCTTATGCCAACGTCAAAACGTATTGCAACATCTTTTGCTGACTGTTTATTATGCAATGCTTTCAATACTTTTTCTCTTAAGTCATCACTGTATGCTTTCATAATTTTTTATTATACTCTATTACTCGTATTTTCGAAAAACGCTATAACGTTGAAAAATAGTCTCGTTCATTTTCAAACGATGCAAGGGACTCCACAGCGTCTTCATATAATTCATGTTGATTTTCTTTTAATGTTATTGTGAAGTCGGCGTTTTTTTCTCTAATTTTACTGACTATTCCACTCTGGCAGCTCATAGCGTCAGCCGTAACTATTGCTCCCTCAATGTCTATTAAATCTAATAATTCAGAAACTGCGGTAATTTCATTTGATTTTTCTGCTGTCGTGATTTCTCCAAGTGTAATTTGATTTTCTGCAACAAAAGCACTTACAACGTGATACGCCTTATGTTCTCTGTTTCTGCTTCCTTTAATAGTTTTTCCGTCAACTGCAATAACAGCGCGCTGCTCCCGTTCCGCATCAATCCAATTTTTCAGACATAACGAAAGTTCCTGAGGGTTAATACGTTCAAATAAACGCCTGAAAGTATCACTATCCGGTATGCCGTTAGGGAGTTCGAGAAAATTTTTTAATAAATCTTCCCGTTCTTTTCCGAATGCTTCCATATCTGAAAAATCCTCGCCTCCGGAAATTATCGTAAATAGCCCTATTATAATAATATCTTCGAGTTTATGGCGAATATTTCCGTAGGCAGTTCTTCTAGGTTCGTTTACATTTTTTATTTCTTCTTTTAATTTAGCTATATTCATTTTTTTAGTATTTCAGAATTTAGCTGAAAAGTAAATGCTGTTGTCCTGTATCTGAAAGTCGGCGAAAATATATCACAATGCTGCTTCAGAAGAAATCTTCGATTTTGTCATCAAGTACATCACTAAGTTCCATGATCTCTGTTTGTAAATTGGCTATATTTATTGTATTTTCAAGATATTCTTTTTGAAGATATTTTTTCAATTCTTCTTCTGTTTTATCACCTGTTTTATAATGACTTACAAGCATATCATATCCTTTGCGTTGTAATGAAACGCTGAATCTGAAAAATCCTTTAGTTACGGCACTTTTTTCAATTCCAA
>CALGGR010000251.1 GCA_937915755.1 uncultured Fretibacterium sp.
CGGTGAAGTCCGCAGCCTCCATGAACGTGAATACACACATAGGGCATGTTCCCCACCAGTTGGGATAACCTAAATATATTGTCTCATAGCCTGAAATATCCGGGAGTGCCTTGACCTTTGGGCGGGCGTTGGCTCTCTGTTCCTTCTGGGCTTCCTGTATGCACTCGTTGTAGTCCAGTGCGTAAGATTTCACAGGTTCGAGCTTGAATATTTCTGCTCCCGTTAGTTCCTGAATGAATTTTGCGGCCGTCTCTGTGTTGCCTACGGGTAAATTTTTGATTGAGCCGTTGACGTAATTATTTCCTGAACGCGAAAAGTATATTATTACTGCCGACATTGCTATATCTCCTGTAATCTGTATGTTCTCTGGCCTAAGCCTATAGCCTCGCCGTGTTCAAGCGTATGTACTGCCTGTTTGCTCTCCATTCTCCGGACAAATGATTCATTGCCTTCTGCCTTGTAGATGAGATCAACACATGCCTGATCCAGTGCTACCGGGTCATTTGAGCCTAATATGCCTATGTCGTGAATGTCAGGTTCTGCCGGGTGTCCGTCGCAATCACAATCAATGCTAAGTCTGTTCATGACGTTAATATATATTATGCGTTCACCGTTCCCTAAAGCGTCAGATACGGACTTGCACGCTTCAGCCATTGCCTCACAGAATGGAAGCTGTGCACCTCCCCAAGGGTTAGTGTCGCTCTTTCCGCCTGAATGTATGCGTGATTTCCCTGCACGTGAGCCTATACCGATAGATACGTTTTTGACTGCACCGCCGAAACCTGCCATTGCGTGTCCCTTGAAGTGGCTCAATATGAGAAATGAACCGTAATTGCTGAAATTCTTTCCGACACGGTTAGCCTTTAAGACAGTCCCGCCGGTAACTGGAATCTCAATATCTCCGTCAGCGTCCATGATGTCAACTTCTGCTATCTTCGTGAAGCCGTGATCTTCCGCTACCTGTCTGTGCATTGCCGCAGATGCCCTTGATCCGCCGTAAGCTGTATTGCATTCTACGATTGTACCGTTGAGCCTCTGCACCAATGAGCCTATAAGTTCAGGCCGTAAATAGTTGCTTGCCGGGGGTTCTCCTGTGCTGACCTTCACCGCAACTTTTCCCGTAGGTGTCCACTTCAGCGCGTCATATATCGCATTCAGTCCTTCGGGAGTAATATTGCGGGTCATGAATACAACCGGTGCTGATGTGTCTTCTGTCTGATGTGATTCAGGTGCTGCAGGACGTGAAGCCGAGTCAGCTCCTCCGCAGCCAGAAAACATTACAATCGCAAATACTGCCATTACTACCATTAATATACGCATATCAAATCATCTCCTAATATAATTCTTTCGGGTAATCAGCAATACACACAGCAATAACGTACCGCTGAATATTCCGCACCCTCCGCTTGATGATGAACTTGACCCGGTAGTTTTTTCCGTCTCTTCATTATCCTGTTGTGTTGTCTCAGTGCCGGGAGTTGTGCCGGGGTCTGTATGCTCTTCCGATGTGATATTCAGGCCGTTCACCCATGCACTGACAGAAGCACCCGAACCTTCTGCATCAGTCCCGCGAACCGCAAAACCTTCATCTACATCTGCACCGGGTATTGCCGCCGTAATGTCCTCTATACTGCGTCCCTTGCCTGATCCTGCGTGTGTGTTGAACGGTATAACGCGCTTTCCGGAAAAATCATACTCTTCAAGGAATGTGAATATTGCCATCGGAACAGTTCCCCACCATATGGGATAACCCAGAAATACGACATCATATTTGCTCATGTCCTCAACATGACCAGCTAAAGCAGGACGTGCATTATTATTCTGTTCTGCTTTGGCTTTCTCTGTTGTCTCTGTGTAATCTTCCGGATATGGTTCTGCTGTAATTATCCTGAACATATCGGGCTTATCACTGCTCAAGGCCGAAGCTATATATTCAGCAACTTTCTGAGTGTTTCCGCTCCGTGAAAAATATGCAATTAATATATTGCCTGCTTCAGAGACATTGACGCTGATAAAAACTATTAGAACAGCAAGCATAAATTTCTTCATGCCCGGTTATTCCTTTACGTCAGTTGATGCCGCTAATTCCGTCTGTGTCTTATAGTCCGCAATACGTGATTCAAGCCGTTCAATCGTTGCCCGCAATGCCTGAGAGCCTAATACCATGCGCAGAGGTGCCGGGGATTTGTCGACACTCTCAATGATACGTGAAGCCATCTTTGCGGGATCTCCGGGGGCTAATCCTTTCGACGGGTCTAACATGTTCAGGAAGCCGTGGCATGAATCATATTCCGGCATGAGATTAGCGACATGTGCACTGCCGTAACGGAATTCTGTACGTGCTCCGCCGGGTTCTACGATAGTTACGCCGATGTTGAACTGTGCGACTTCCTGCGCAACACTCTCACAGAAGCCCTCAATGCCGAATTTTGTTGCGTGATACATTGAGTTTGCCGGATATGCCACCTGTCCGCCGTATGATGATAACTGTATGATCCTTCCTCCGCCCTGTCTGCGCATATATGGTAATGAGTCATGAATGATCATGATTGAGGCCGTCAAGTTCGTAGCAATAATCTTGTTGATGTCAGCCTCCGATAATTCCTCAGCACAGCCGAAAAGACCATAACCTGCATTATTCACGACAACGTCAATTTTTCCGTGCTTTGCGAATGATGACGATATAAGCTCATGTACTGCCGGAATGTCCGTAACGTCAAGTATTCTGCAATCGAACGTATCAGGATATTTCGATATGAAGTCCTGAATGTTTTTCGTGTTCCGTACTGTTCCGATGACATTATCGCCACGTTCAAGAAGCTGTTTTGTCATGTGCCAGCCGAAACCGGAACTTACGCCCGTAATAAGCCAAGTACGCATTAATTTTTTCCCTCCTCAAATTGTTTTGCTGCCTCATTAACGCACCCTATAGCATTAAGGCTTCTGGGATAACCGATAAACGGAAGACACTGCGATACTATTTTGATGAGATAATCTTTATCGTTCCCTACCTTCATATTTCCCACTGCATGAGCCGTTAGCTGAGGTTCGCACCCTCCTTGTGCCGCAAGAAAACAGAACGTAATCATTTCCCGCTGTGCATAGTTCAGACCCTTGCGCGTGTAGTAATCCCCGAAACAGTTACCAGCAAGCCATAGGTTAATATGTCCGCCCTTCCAGAAATCCCGCATTCCTTCGCCGAATATATCAACCTGTGCCTGAGTTCCTGCCTCGCGCCTGTTCTCTGTCGTAGTTGTTGACTGAGGTTCAAGCGGGAGTGATATACCTTTCGCCGTAAAGCATTCGTTCATTGCCTTAAGGAACGGAAATACACGCCCGATCCCTAAATACGCAACAGACTGATACACGATCTCCCTAATCTCTACCGGAGTAACGCCGAACTCCATAGCTGCCGGTAACATTGCCCTGAACTCGTCGATACCCTGACAGCCGAGCAGTGTCGCAAGTATCGCCATAAATCTGGTTTTGTCGTCAAGGTCTATTGTGTTGATGACCTCATCAAATGCGAAATTGTCGAAACGCTCAATGAATTCCGGATCAGTCTCACGGAATTTTGACTTGTAGCCAGGAAACATCTTTTCATGATATTTTTCTGCAAACTCACTTAATGCCATTGATTGACCTCCTTTAACTTCAACCTTGATTTTTTCTTCTGCTCCTCTGAGGTATTCACATATCCCTGAAGCATCATCAACTGTACCGATATGCACGACTTTATACGGGGCAATATTGTAATCCTCGTAATTGATCACAAACGCATTCCAGCCGTCCCAGTAATAGAGATGTCCCGCAAGAATGTGTGAAGTTCTTTCGGGTGCAAATTCCGGTCTGAAAGGCAGCTCCGAATAATATTCATGTCCTGCATAACGGCCAAGCTCAAGGCTTAAAGGCAAATGCGAGAATATTTCACGTGCTGTTACGTTGTCATCAGGAACGGCGGAAAATGTTTTGTCCCCTGCTGTGATTGTGATTGATGATGCGTAGGCTGCCGTGTTGAATAGCAATACTGCCAGCGCGGTTACTGCAAATAATATCTTTATGGCTGTTCACCTCCTGAAAGTATTTGCAGTATAACCCGTTAAACCCTAGTTTATGTCAATCAGTGATAAGAAGTGTTTTGCTGATTTGATATTCCCGAAAAAGTTTATATGAAGATATGAAGCTGTTATGTTGTCCTTAACGTATCCGCCGTAATGTGAAGTGTTAGTGTTTCGTCTAGTCAGTTCAAATAGTCTCGTATCCTTGTCCTGTTCTCCTGTTATAGCCCTGTAATTTTGAAGAAAGACTCTTTGCCTCGTTTTCTTCGTTGGAATCCGTTTTCGGCTTGTGTTCATTTTCCGCAGGATTTTCAGGCTGTTCAGAACTTGTCGGAATCGTGGCGTTTTCAAGCTCGTCACCTTCATCACTGGAAGCAAAAGGCGAAAGCTCAAAGTTTACGCCCTTGTTTGTAACTTCCGGCTGCTTTTGTATAATCGCCTTGATTGCCTCGTCATCAAAAATGCGGTAATCAACTTCGATGTCAAAAGTCTCGTCGAGCATACTTTTGTTCGTGTTGTAGTTCCTGATTGCGTCCACAATGTCAGCCGCTTCCATCTGGCGGAGCTTGTCGCGGTTCTTGCAGATAATCGGGGAAATCTCAAGCTCGCGGCGGAGGCTTTTTTCAAGAACCTCGTTTCCGCGCTCAGATTTGTTGATAAGCGCGATGAGAGATTTTTTGTGCATGAGGCTGTACATTCTCGTGGGGTCAAAATCCACAAGCAAAGTCTGCGGCTTCATGTTGCATTTGATTTTCTTTCCGTCGCCGCTTTCTATCGTCTTTACATACTGGCTTTGCAAGCGGAAAGTCGCCTGGTCGTAGTCCTGCGGGGATGCGGTGTTGCGAAGGAAAATCATCGTGTCCCATTCTTTTACCGTGCAGCCGGTCATCATTTTTCCGACGGTGAGCGTTATTGTCTTTTTGTCCTCGTTTTCAAGTTTTTCAATCCGCTCTTTTACCTTTGCGGCGTAATCGCTTTTTAAGAAAGATTTTTCGGCATCAAAGCCCGCCACATTCAAGATTTCATAGTCATTCAGATTGTTGAATTTTTCTTCTTTTAGAAGAACTTCCATTGCATCGCAAGAAGCGCAGTTCGGCAAGACCATAACGATATGGCGGCACATGTTTCCGCTCTTGATTTTATCGTAGCTCAAAAAACTGAAAATATTTTCGTCATTCTTGCTTCCGTCAATGGCTTTGAGCAAATCCAAGACTTCTTCCCTGTGCTTGAACTGCGTGTGCTCTGGATTTGATTTCGAGGCAGATTTTGGGGCGAACAATTCCGAAAGATCATAGGCATATCCGCCATTTTTGAGATTTTCAAGCATTTTTTGGGAAGACTTGTTCAGATGGAAGGCAAAACGCACCATCTGAGGAAAGCCGTAATAAGGATTCTCCCATTCGTCGCCGTCAAGATTCTCCTTGTCCCATTCTTCTTTTGCGTTGATGATGTCCGAGTACTGAACCATGCCGACAATATCGCCGCTTTCAAATTCGTTTTCCAAAAGGATTCTGTACGGAGTTCCTGAAAGATGAAGTTTTACTTTAGGCTTGAAAATTTTTATTCCGTCATTAAGGTCGCTCACGCTGTCATCATAGCCTAAAGTCTGACCGTATTTTTCTGCCCTTGCGCCAAAGTGCGTCTCATCAATAATAAGAAGGTCGAGTTTGCCCCGCTCGTTAAGGCGGAACAAATCTTCGTGGCGGCTTTTTATGTCAGAACCGAGCAAGTCCTGCATCGTAAGGAAGGCGACGACAGTTTTCCCTTCGTTCAATTTTTCTGAGACCACAGAAGGATTTGCTTTCATTCGCCCAGAATCTACAAATTCAAAGCCGTCAAGAATTTTAGGCCGCTGAACATTTTCTTTCCATTCTGCACTTACGGCTGTTTTTCCGCAAACAACGACAACAAGTTTTGCTTTCATCGCTTTTGCACAGCAGAGAGAAGTAAATGATTTTCCGAACCGCATTACCGCATACATCAAAAGATTTTTTCGACCTGCGTTCACGGCCGCCACAAAATTATCGATTACTTCCTGCTGATTTTTCCGCGGCTTCCAGTCCGCATCACGCTCAAAGTCAAAATCACCTAAAGGCAAGCGTTCGTCAACATCGTAAAAAGAATAACGATTGTCTTTTTCATCAAAACTTTTTTTATCAGTAATATCAATATCCTTCATTCTTGCATTATTAAGTGAATATAAACTTGTTGTTCTATTATTTTGTTCTTCCATCAATGCCTTTTGATATTTACAAGGAACATACGAAAAAACCAATCTATTATCATTTTTTGCAGGATAAAATACATGTCCTTCTAATCGATTCTTACAATATACTAAACCATCACAATTAGCACAATTAGATAATTCACAAACAGTAGTTTGTAAAGAACTAGTATACTTCATTGCTACTTCTGCATTAACATCTATTTTCTTTAACAATCTTTTAAATTTATCATCCTTAGTTGCTTCATCAAAACTCTTAACTAAAGCTTTCTTATTTACTTCACTATTTATCATTTAATCACCCAAAATCTTTCAATAAATCATCTAATTCTTGTGCTTCTTCTGGTGTTATATCTTCTCTTTTTATATCTTGATTAAACCATACAGGTTGATTATCTTTATCTTTTAATTTTATATTTTTAGTAACTACTTTCTTATTATACTTATTATTCTCTTTTTTAGCTAACTCAATAGCTTCCGTAGCAGTTTCAATATTACTAAGTTTCCATTGACCAGCTATCGCTTCAATAAATTGCTGATTTAATTTATTATCATTTTTCTTCAAAACATAATCAATTAATACATTAACTACAGCTGGTTTTAATTCTAAATCAATTAACAAACTTTCTAATATTTTTAAATCTCTCGAAGTAGGATTAGCTCCTTTATATTTTATTTTCAAAAAATCATATGGTGAAGTATTCTCAAACATATATATAATCTGTGATAAAGGACTATTATTACCAGAAGGAGCTTTCAAATATTCCGGTTGAGTTCTATAAACTAATGTAGGTAACTTACCATTATTATTATATTGATAATACTTTCTTGCACTCTTCCTTAACTCTTCTTTATCAAATCCACCTTTATCATTTATAGACAATCTAAGTAATTCAATCATCTTTAAAGTATCCAAATCATATATAAAAGATAATTGTTCAATTAAATCTTTCATCTTTTTAGTAAAAACATTATCTTTTAATAAACCCTTAGGCATTGAAGAAATAATTAAAT
>CALGGR010000252.1 GCA_937915755.1 uncultured Fretibacterium sp.
AGCTTTATCTATGCGGCAAAGAAGTACGGGGACTATATGAGCCAGGACAAGCAAAAGGTAAAGCTGGAGTATTTGCTGAAAATAACAAGGAGTCTTCAGGCGTTAGGACTGAACACAAAAGAACGGGCAGGTATCCTTGTGCTAGTCAGCCGGCTGATCAATCTTGAAGATATGGAGTTAAGGAAGCAGTACATTGAAGAATTGAAGGGAGAGAATGAAATGGCAGAATTGAACTGGATAGAAGAATACTTTAGAGAAGAAGGACGCAGTGAAGGCCGTAATGAAGGCATTGCAATAGGCGAAGAACGAACAGTGAACGCCGCAATAGACTTCATGCGTTCCAACGGAATGAGCAATGAGCAGATAAATGCTTTCAGAAGTTCCATGCAGAGAAGTTAGGAGAGAAAGATTCTAATGAGCAAAACGTTTTTCACGATAGCTGGAACCAGTCATTATTATGGACAGGACTTCTTTGAGCCTAAAATGATAGTAAAGATAGTGAAGGAACCCAACAACGAGTTCGATAAAGAAGCAATCCGAGTTGAGCTAGAAGGGCTTGGCTGTGTGGGGTATGTGGCGAACAGCCCTTATACTGTGATGGGAGAGAGTTGCAGTGCAGGGCGGCTGTATGACAAGATCGGAGATACAGCCGAAGGAACCGTGCTTTATATTTTACCGAAAGGCGTACTCTGCTATATCAAGGAAGAAGATCAGTGAAGCCTGTCTCCCGACACAGGATCGGCGCTGACCTTCTTTAAATTCGTTTTAATACTTGCAACCGCGACCTTACTTCCGGCTAATGTGTATGAAGCGTGCTCATTGCCGTTTTCATCGAAGTAATGTTTAACGTTTTCAGCGCTTTCGGGAACCATGAAGCCGAGAGCGGCACTAACAGTGATTATTGTGAGTATCAGTTTTTTCATTTCCCGTACTGTTCCTTCTATATTACATTTGGTTGTGTTTCTTACATTAGTCATCTGTAAAGAATCCTAGCGATTTGTTCCGCAATGGTGTCCGCATCTTCTACGGTATTGTCAATCCCAAACGTTATCCGAATTGTTCCATTTGCATATTTCTGAGGAACTTGAATAGCCTGAATGACATGGGACAACTCTGTTTCTTTGGAGTTGCATGCAGATCCCGTTGCAATCGCTGTTCCCATCAAGTCCAATCTGTGAAGTAGCATTTCGCCATCTGCACCTTTGAAGGAAAGACTTAAACTGCCTGGTATCCTTTGGTTGCTCCCGTTAATGAGAAAATCCAGTTCATGTTGTTTTAACTGCGTAATGAGCCTGCTTGAGAGGTTTTGAAGATAGGCCGCGTCTCGTTCAATATGTTCAATGTGTTCTTGCAATGCCGTTGCCATTCCTACGATTCCTGCTACATTCTCTGTTCCTCCTCTCATACCATGTTCTTGCCCTCCACCATCAAGAAGCGGAAGAAGAGCGATACCGCTGCGAACATATAGAAAACCGACGCCTTTCGGCCCATTAAACTTGTGCGCAGAAGCAGAAAGCATATCTACCTGCAGTTCGTTCACATTCACGGGAATATGACCGATGGCCTGTACAGCATCCGTGTGAAAAATTGCTCCTGCTTGGTGTGCGATGTCCGTAAGCACCTGTATGGGTTCAATCGTCCCTATCTCGTTGTTCGCAAGCATTATGGATGCTATAGCTGTGTTTTGAGAGATAGCGGTTTTTATAGAATCCGAACTCACTATGCCGTTTGAATCGACAGGTAATATTGTGGTTTTGTAACCAATTCTGCTGAGAGCGGCACAGCTGTTCAACACAGCGTGGTGTTCAATAGCGTCTGTGATAATCTCCTTGCCCATAGAATATCGAAACGCCGTCCCCTTTATTGCCCAGTTGTCAGCTTCAGTACCGCCAGAAGTGAAGTAAACCTCATTTGGGTTTGCGTGAATAGCAGCCGCAATAATTTCTCTTGAATGCAACACAGCCCTACGAGGTTCACGAGCAAGGCTGTAAAGTGTGGAAGGGTTGCCGTAGGCATCTTCCAGAAAAGGTTGCATGGCATCTCTTGCCTTGGGACTCAGTGCCGTTGTCGCGGCGTGATCTGCGTAAATCATGATGTCTTTACAATAGCCTACATTTCACTTCAGGGATTGCCTTACTCGCTACCGCATATTCCTTCGGATCAATGATGCACAGCTGTTTGTAGATGATGCTTCGCATTTCCACCGCAGGATTCAAGCAATACTTGATGAAATCTTCGCGTTTAATGTCTGACGGGGATTGAACATTGGGAAAAAGCAACTTCAGGAGAGCTGTGCATAGCCGTTTTATAGCAGTGATGTGTCGCTTGTCAGCTTTAGAGTTGATAACAAGCATCTCATCAACCACAGCGGCGTAGCTCAGGTCTTCACGCATTGCATGAAGTACTTCGGCAAAGTATTCAGTGTTAACAGCCCATCCTTTTGCAATAAGTCCTGTTGTCAATCGCGGAATCTCCCAACCAGGGATGAAACCGTGGAATCGGTCAAGGGTTGCTGATTCGCCGAATACATCACTTATGTGTTCTACCATATTCTTGTTAATGTCGAATCGCTCAGCGTTAATGTTGCCAAGAACTACCACACCAGCATCGGCTGTCAGCATAGCATCGAAGCCCTTGATTTCGCCAAACTCCATGTAGTGCTTCAGAGCCTGTTGTATTTGGCCGGTTTGTTCAAACGTGATGGATTGAACTTCATCAAAACCGACATAGTCAAATCGCGTCAATAGCCCGCCGGTTTTTCGCGCATTGTCATAAATCAGGGATGCTCTCGAAACAGTTCCGCCACTGATCAGCCACCCACGTTTACTAATCTTCTCGAACAAATAGCTTTTTCCTGTTCCTTTCGGTGCTAGTTCAATCAGATTTACACGTTTTTCTAAAAAAGGCAGAAGTCTTCGTAAAAAGAAGAGCTTCTTAATTTCACTGACCTTGCCTTTCTTATCTTGATAGCCTTCGGGGTTATAATCAACCGCGCCTATGACTACGTCTATCCAATCATGGATATTAAATTCATTTCTTGCTTCGCGATAGAATTCAGTATCCACCATATATGGGCAGAACGGCTTATAATTCACCAGCTTGATAACACCTTTAGGTTTTGTTGCTGTTCCTTCCATTTCCCAAGAAAGCGTAATTATGCCCCAGTTCTCACTTTCATGCAAAAGAGTCTCCTGCCATTTTTCGGCAACATTGAAATCCACAAAACCTGAAGCGCCGCCGCGGGAGCCTCCGAAGTCAGGAAGTTCAAAGACCGTTCTTCCTGACTTTATATCGACGGAAACACGAACGCGCGCCAAGAGTTGAACAGATTCTCCATTTACCATTTGGAATTTATACTGCTCAAAATCCTCCCGCCGAGGGATATAACGCTTTATGTATTGTCTAACACTTTCATAATCAATGTTGCCTTCATCATCTGAAAATTTCATGACCAGCCAGTCCCTCATATAGGAGGGGATGCTGAGATTGGAAAAATACTCACTCCGTTGAGGGTCTTTCAAAACAACCATATCTGCGAATACTTCTCGTACTTTATCTTCCAGCATTTTAGAACCTCTTCATAGAAACAGAGTACATCCCTGTTCCTTAGAACCTGTCTTCACAATTAACATAACCTCTGTAACAGAGTATTTATATGTG
>CALGGR010000253.1 GCA_937915755.1 uncultured Fretibacterium sp.
GCGCACGTCCTGCAGAACGCGGCGAATTTACCAAACGCGCCTTTTTGAACGGCAGATTAGATTTAACGCAAGCGCAGGCAGTTTTGGATATTATTCAGGCGAAAACTTCTGCCGCTTTAAAAGTTGCTCAAAACAATCTTGCGCTTTATCTTGACGATGGACGGCTTGACCGAAAAATTTTCACTGAAAAAGAAGCTGCTGATTATGCTTTGAGAGTTTCGTACTTGTCGAAAATTAAGGGCTTGCAAACTTCGGCTAATCTTGTAGAAAGAGTAGCTGTGGGGTTAGCATGGGTTGGGCTTGAAAGTATTTCAGATATTGATGAGCCTTTGTCTGAAAAGCAGATTACAGATAATTATTGTGAATATCTTTATAAGAGAGCGCAAAATTTTTTCAATAAGGGCGATTATGTTCAAGCTCTCGAAACATTCAAGCAAATTCATTTCATGTCGTGGGCTAATGTTAAGGCGTATTTAGGAGCTTCGGTTTGTTTTCTGAAAATGGATCGTCCCGATGACGCTGAGAAATTAGCTTCAGAAGTTTTCTCGGTGTTAAGCAATGATATGACCCCAGACGAAATGGTTTCAGTGTCGAAAATTTTTTATCACAGTGGAAATAAAGACGATGCTTTCAAGGTTTTGTTAAATGCCTATGAAGTCATGATCATGAAAAGAAAATAATTTGTTGCTTAAAATTCGAGATTTTTTAGTTCCCTTAGTTCTGAATGAGCTGAGGGAATTTTTATATATTTTGGATATAATGATATAAAATATTAAAAAAGTCGAATTAGGAGAGAGAAAGTTGTGTACATAGAGCGTCATGCTGAAAAAACGATTAAAAATTTATCGAGAATGTTCGGGGCGGTTCTCGTTACAGGTGCAAGACAGGTAGGTAAAACTACTTTATTGCGTAAAGTAATGCCTTCAGCACAATGGATTTCGCTTGATGATCCGATACTCCTAAACTCAGCCCAAGAAGAAGCCTCGACATTCTTGAAAAGTTATTCTCTTCCTGTGTTTATAGACGAAATTCAATATGCACCGCAATTATTTCCGCAAATGAAAATGTTGATAGACAGAAGCGGCGAAAAAGGTTTATTCTTTATTTCAGGTTCTCAGCAATTTCACATGATGAAAAATGTTTCTGAATCGCTTGCAGGACGGGTAGGAATTATAACGCTTTCGGGAATTTCGCTTCGGGAAGAATACCAGATTGATTTCAGCGAGCCTTTTATCCCGACAGAAGAATATTTTAATCGACGAAGAGAATTTTTGTGTAATATTTCGATTCAAGAAATTTGGAGGAAAATTCATCGAGGACGAATGCCTCAACTTGTTGCGAACGAAGATCACGACTGGCAAATGTTTTACGGAGCATATGTTCGGACTTACATTGAGCGAGATGTTCATGATTTAACACAGGTAGGGGACGAGGGAAAATTTTTACGTTTTATGATAAGTGCCGCCGCTCGAACAGGAAGTCTCTTAAATCTTGCGGAACTTTCCAGAGATGTTGGAATAAGTCAACCGACAGCCGAACGTTGGTTATCAGTACTTGTAGCGTCAAATATTGTGTATCTTTTACAGCCTTATTTCAACAACGTCATTAAACGAGCTGTCAAAACTCCTAAAATGTATTTTCTCGACACAGGGCTTGCGGCATATTTGACACGCTGGAACACTCCCGAAACGCTTCAACACGGTGCAATGTCAGGAGCGTTTTTTGAGAGCTGGGTAATTTCTGAGATAGTTTCAAGTTATTATAACAAGGGAATACTTGAACCTCCATTGTGGTTTTATAGGGATAAGGACATGAAAGAAATCGATCTGTTAATTGAACAGGACGGGACACTTTATCCTATCGAGATTAAAAAGCATTCAGACCCGACATCAAAAGATATTTCGGCTTTCAATGTTATTGACAAAATTTCAGATATTAAACGAGGAACCGGCGGAGTAATTTGCACATACGAGAATTTAACGCCACTTCGAAAATCCGATAAAATAATTCCTGTAACGTATATATGAGGAAGGAGAAATTTTGATAATGAAGTATGATTTAGAGCGATTTATATCAGCGCAGGGGTATAGTTATGAAAATGTGTTGAGTGAAAAAAGTACAGGAAAGAAGACAAGTCATTGGATATGGTATATATTTCCACAGCTCAAAGGCTTAGGGCATAGTTACAGATCTGAATATTACGGAATAGAGAATGAAGACGAAGCAAAAAGTTATTTATCACACCCGATTTTAGGTTCGAGATTGGTTGAGATTACAGAAACTCTTTTAAGTCTGAAAGAGAGCGATCCGTTAAAAGTAATGGGAAGTCCAGACGACCTAAAATTGAAATCATGCATGACGTTATTTGCGTATATTTCTGAAGACGGTTCAATATATCATCGTGTGTTAGACAAATATTTTGGCGGAAGTCGAGATGACAGGACGTTAAGCATAATTCAAGGTAGAGTGTTGGGGGCGTAGCCGTCTTGTTATATACAACAGTGTATTTCGACACCCATTCGCTGAATTGCTACACAGCAAAAATTCTCTAAAGTTGCCTTATATAATAACAAGCGAAATATTACGAAAGGAGTTCATGAAATGAAAGAGTTGCCAATCGGATTACAGGATTTTGAAACGTTGAGACGTGAAAATATGCTTTATGTGGATAAAACAGGGCGGTTATTGGAGCTTGTAACGAAAGGACGCAGATATTTTTTGTCAAGGCCGCGAAGGTTTGGGAAATCTTTAACACTCTCAACGCTGGAGGCAATGTTCAGCGGCCAAATGGAGCTTTTTAAGGGTTTGTCGGCTGAGAATTGGGTAAGCGAGCAGGCGAAAAAACCTTTTCCTGTTGTGAGATTTGACATGAGTTCGTTAGGAAGTTACTCAACTGGAGAGGAATTAAACAACTCGATTATGAGAAGACTTGAAGATGTTGCTGAAGATAATGAATTACAACTGAGAACTGAAAGAACGAGTGGCGAGATGTTACATCAGATTATTCGTGCTCTTTACAAAAAAGGCGGTCAAGTTGTTATTCTTATTGACGAATACGACAAGCCTATATTAGATAACTTGACAGACCTGAAAAAAGCAAACGAAATGCGAGAAGTATTACGCTCATTTTATTTAACGCTGAAAAGTTGCGACAAATATTTACGTTTCGTAATGTTGACTGGTATTTCAAAATTCAGCAAAGTCGGTGTATTTTCAGCCTTAAATAACCTCGAAGACATATCAATGGACGAACGTTACAGTGATATTGTTGGGTATAACACAGCATGAGCTTGAGATCTATTTTAGTGAGTGGATTAACAATTCTTCTGAGAGAATGAACATAACACGTGAGGCTCTCTTATATCGTTTGAAAGATTACTACGACGGTTTCAGTTTTGACGGAGTAACGAGGCTTTATAATCCATTCTCAATAATGCAATGCCTTGCAAAGGGTAAATTAGGAAATTATTGGTATGTTTCAGGTTCGCCTACGTTTATTGTTAAATACATGAAGAAGAATGCTATTCAAGACCCGGAGGAATATCGCCATTTTAAAGTATCAGCTGATTTTTCAGATACACAGGAAATTGAATATGCCGAGCCTGAAAGTTTCTTGTATCAGAGCGGGTATTTAACAATAGAGAAATGGGTTGATGACGAGATCACTTTGGACTATCCAAACGAGGAAGTTAGAAAGTCAATTCTCCGAATGTACCTTGACGAAATTTATCGTGTTAAAAGGTACATGACACTTGGGTCGCAAATCTGGGAAGCCTTATCTGAAGGAAATATTGATGAAGTGGCGGAACTTTATAATTCAGCGTTAGCAGGTGTACCGTATGATGATTTTCCTAATCGTAATGAATTTTGGTACAGGTCATTATTCTTAATGCTTTTACGTGGAGCTGGAATAATATCTTACGCTGAAGTTCACACGTACAAAGGACGAGCGGATTTAGTTATTCAACTCAAAAGCCGCATTATCGTTTTAGAGTTTAAGTTTGCGAAGAATAAATTTGAGGTCGAGAAGAAGATGAGCGAAGGACAAGCTCAAATAGCTGACAGAGAGTATGCCAAGAGCTATGGAGCCGAAAAAAATTTTGAAATTCTGACAGCGGTCTTAGTAGCGAATGATGAGGAGCGTTGCGTAAAAATTTGGTTGAAGATTACTTCTCTCGTTGTGTCGTAATCCTTTTGCTATATTTATGGACGAAATATCCAAATTGGGCAAGGATTAACTTGCTCTAGTGTTAGGCTTCTTTCCTAGTATGATCTGCTCTTTTATCCATTTCAGGATTTCAGGCTCATCAGGATATTTCTCTTTAATCTTGTGTATGACGTGAACATCACCCCCAATATTCTCAAATCCAGTAAGTGAGACTTCAATCATAAAGCTCCCAACTTCCCCCTCAATCTTCCTGTCATAAACATTGAATCCAGGCGTGAAAAACCAAAAATCACTTCTCTCTTTGTCGTATATAAACCAGCCATCATTAATCAAACCTCTGACCCAAGCAGTCCCACCACGTAATAGCATGAGCATTTTCTCTAAATAGTGCCTCTGGAGTATATTTTCGTACAGCTCTAAGATTATCTCCATATCTTCATGGCAAAAATCCTTAATCTTGAATGATACTCTTCCAGAGTTCCTGCTTTTCTTAGCGAAAGAGATTTTAATATCGTCGTATAGCATATCAAGAAGCTCATCAGCGAAGCCAACATTTTCTAGGCAGCAAGTATCAAGGTCAACTTGGTATTTGTTGAAGCCCATTTCATAGGCTAAGTTGTAGTCATCATTATTTTCTTCATTTTCGCAAACTAACTTGTCGATAAAAGTTTTTTCTATCCAGTTATACGTAGCTTCTCTAGCTTCTTCTCTGTTCATTTGTTTTACTGTCTTAATTGTCGTGCTGTTTGCTTCATCAAAACTATTGATCGCCTATGTGAAATAAATCATTTACATCGAAAAGCAATATATTATTTTTCTTTGTGGCTTCATTTTTCATTTCATCGGTGAAACCAGTCTTTGAAGTTGTAATAATTCATAACGACGACCGAGAAACAAATCGTAACCTCCTTATTAACTTATAAGTCAATAAATTTGCAGCTAATTATATCACAAATGTAAAGTAGGGGTCGCAATCCTCTTGTTGTATACAATAGTGTATTCTGAC
>CALGGR010000254.1 GCA_937915755.1 uncultured Fretibacterium sp.
AGAAGTACATCGACAAGGGCATCCTGTCCCCCAAGTCCATGGGCACCGACGCCCAGGCCCTGGTCTACAAGGTCCCCGGCGGCATGCTCTCCAATATGATCGCCAATCTGACCGACATGCGGGCCATGGATAAGTTCGACGCCGCCCTGGTGGAGATCCCCAAGGTAACATGGGATGATGTCGGAGGTCTGGAGGATGTCCGTTCACAGATCGAGGAGGCTTTCGTCCCCGAGGAAGGAAACCAATCATATGAGAGATTAGGTATCGAACCCGCCAAAGGCATCCTCCTTTACGGACCGCCGGGAACAGGGAAGACATTGATCGCCAAGGCCATAGCTAACGAGGCCGGGTCCAATTTCATTACGGTCAACGGACCGGAGATGGCAAGTAAATGGCTCGGGGAGAGCGAAAGGGCCATCCGTCAGATATTCAAGAGGGCCAAACAGATGGCTCCGTGCATCATATTCTTCGATGAGATCGATTCCATCGCACCGATCAGAGGCACTGGTAACAGCTCCGCCTGGGAGAGGGTGGTCGCGCAGATGCTTACATCCATGGATGGTGTCGAGAGTCTTAACAATGTTAAGATTATGGCTGCAACAAACAGACCGGATATGATAGATCCGGCCCTTCTCAGGCCGGGAAGGTTCGACAGACAGATTCAGGTTGTTTTGCCGACAGAAGAAGGCCGTGAAGAGATCCTCAAGATTCACACGAAGAATCTTCCCCTTGACCCAGCAATAAGCCTCCGTTCAATCGCAAAAGTTACACCGGGATTCTCTGGTGCTGACCTCGCAAACATCGCCAACGAAGCCTCGCTCCTCGCTGCAAGACGAAAGGCCGAGAAAGTTTCAATGAATGATTTTGACCTCGCAATCGAGCGTGTTGTGGCAGGATTACAGCGGAAGACACCGTTGACCCCCGAAGTCCGCAAGAAAGTCGCATACCACGAGTCCGGCCATGCGCTGGTGTCATGCTATCTTCCAGGCTCTGATCCAGTTCACAAAGTCAGCATAATCCCGACCACTAAGGGCGCACTCGGTTATACCCTCAACATGCCGACTGAAGACAAGTACCTCATCACTGAGGAGGAACTTCGCACACGAATGGCCGTAATGCTCGGCGGAAGGGCAGCGGAACTTCTCATCTTCAATGAAGCGTCAACGGGGGCTTCGAATGACCTTGAGCGCGCAACAGAGACAGCCCGCCGAATGGTTACGGAGTTCGGAATGTCGGAGAAGCTGGGGCCTGTACGCTACGCATCGCCGTCGATGATGTACCTTGCGGGAGGGCTTGAGGTTAGGAACGATGTCGGCGAGGGTACGGCTGAGGTAATCGACGCGGAGATTAAGAGGCTCGTCAATGAGGCGCAGGAAAAGGCGACGGATATTCTTCGGGAACATGAGAAGGTACTTCACGAGGTCGCGGGGGTGTTGCAGGACAAGGAGGTCATCAACCACGAGGAGATTCAGGCGATTGTTGACCGCGAATTGGAATTATCGGAGCAATAGGGTAAAATATCGTTTATCATCGTAAACATCACAATATTATTATAAGAGGAGGCATTATCATCATGAAACGTATCATTGCGTTACTGCTGGCCATCGTGTTAGTGGCATGGTCAGCGGGCGGGGCTTTGGCGACGGTCTATGGCGAGGAGGGCTACCTGCTTGAGGGCTTCGATGAGGACTCGGCATGGGAGATTAACTCGGTTGCGACTCTCGTCAAGGCGAGGAATCACATCAACGACGGCACAATGACGATGGGCAGGTACTACAAGCTCACGACGGACCTCGACATCTCGGGTTACGCAGACTGGGAGCCTATCGGAAAGGACAATGACCATCCATTCTTGGGACATTTCAACGGGAACGGCCACACCATAACGTTGAACATCTCGCGCTCCGAGAAGCAGTGGGCGGGCTTGTTCGGCCAAGTCAACGGGGCAGTTGAGAAGCTCACCGTCAAGGGCAACGTCAAGCTCTTAGCACTTACAGCTATAGAGTATCCTCGTGCGGGCGGTATTGCTGTCTACGTTAACGGCGGTACGGTTAGCGATTGCAGTTTTGAGGGCGACGTTATCCTGTCCACTACGAGCACTCATAACAACCTCATGGCAGGCGGTATAGCTGCTCACTTGCGCAACGGAACTATTAACGGGAGCAAGTTTGACGGTAAAGTCAACGCGCTTGTTGCGAACGGAAGCGACTACGTTTATGCGGGCGGTATTGCCGGATATGCAAACGTCGATTATGGAGTAGTTCTCAATCTGACGAAAAACTCAGTCGGCAAGAATGACTCTTCGACAGTTGTTAAGGCAATCTATAGCTTCTACGACAACAGCCGGACATATGCGGGAGGAATAATTGGTTGCATAGATAATTATTCACACAACACGACAGTAACGGGCAACTACTCGCGCATTAAACAACACGCCGGACACATTGATACGCTGACTTACGGGCATAAGAATTACGATCGCGGTAAGTTTGCTGATAACGAGGAAGAGACGCCTGAAGATACCCCCATGGTAGAGACTTCAGCGCTTGTTTACGGCGAGGAAGGATATCTTCTTGAGGGCTATTCAGAAGAAACGGCTTGGATAATCGACTCAGTTGCAACACTCGTCAAGGCTAGGAATCACATCAATGATGGAACGATGACGATGGGCAGGTACTACAAGCTCACGGCAGACCTCGACATCTCAGGCTATGCAGACTGGGAACCAATCGGCAAGGACAATGACCATCCATTCAAGGGGCATTTCAACGGCAACGGCCACACGATAACGTTGAACATCTCGCGTTCTGAGAAGCCGTGGGCAGGATTGTTCGGTCAGGTCAACGGGGCTGTCGAGAATCTCAAAGTCAAGGGCAACGTCAAGCTCTTAGCACTGACAGCTGTAGAGTATCCTAGAGCGGGAGGCATTGCTGTCTACGTTGAGGGCGGAACGATTAGCAATTCCAGTTTTGAGGGCGACGTTACAATGTCCACCACAAGCACTCATAACAATCTCATGGCAGGTGGTATAGTTGCTCACTTACGGAACGGGACTATTAACGGGAGCAAGTTTGACGGCAAGATCAATGCGCTAGTTGCGAACGGGAGTGATTATGTTTATGCGGGCGGAATTGCTGGATTTGCAAACGTTGACTATGGAGTAGCTCTCAATCTGACGAAGAACTCAGTGGGCCGGAAAGACAATACAACAGTCGTCAAAGCAATATATAGCGTTTACGACAACAGTCGCACATATGCTGGAGGAATAATTGGTTGCATAGATAATTACTCATACAGCACGACTGTAACGGGCAACTATTCACGCTTGAAGACTCAGGCCGGACACATTGACACGCTGACTTATGGGCATAAGAATTACGATCGCGGTAAATTCGCGGACAACGAAGAGTACGACCCCGACGAATACCCAGACCCAGTTCCCGACCCAGTGGAAGCACCGAAAATCACGACGTCAACCCTCGCAGCCGCAACGCTGAACTCTGCGTACTCTGCACAGCTCTCAGCAACGGGCGGCTCACCCATGACATGGACGGTAACATCAGGGACTCTCCCCGCAGGTCTTGCACTCTCGACCACAGGAATCCTCTCAGGAACTCCGACGACGGACGGGACTTATGAGTTCACGGTTGAAGTCAGCAACACGGGCGGAAAGGACACGAAGTCACTCTCAATCACGGTCTCGAAGTCTGCACCTGTTGTTGTCGTACCTGTGATTACTACCGAGACTCTTCCAGCAGCAACGAGAGGCACGGCATACTCGGCGGCACTCACCGCAGCGAGCGATGCCCCTGTAACATGGAGCGCGACGGGGCTTCCGGCAGGGCTTGCGATTGATGGCTCAACGGGAGCAATCTCGGGTACACCGACAGCTTCAGGGACGTTCACGGTTGCGGTAACTGCGACAAATTCCGGCGGCTCGGTCAACAAGACATTCACGCTCACGGTTGCGGAACCTGTGCCAGTAGGAACACGTCCAACAATCACGACAACGGAGATTCCTCCAGCCACGAAAGATGTCCCGTACTCCGTGATACTTGAGGCAACAGGAACTGCCCCGATAACGTGGAGCGTTCTAGCACCAGGGCTTCCGGCAGGGCTGGAGATCAACGAATCGACGGGCGAGATTTCCGGCACAGTAAAGGGAGTTTACGCCTCATCAGGGCCGATCTCGTTTGCCGTAACGGCTACTAACTCGGCAGGCAGCCACACTCGGACATTCACGCTGACTTTCATAGAGCCTCCGACAGCTCCTACGATAACAACAAGGTCCAATCTCGGAACATTCATGGTCGGCGATAACGTGTCTGTATTGCTTTCGGTAATTGGAACAAGGCCAATAACATGGACAGCTGAGAATCTTCCCGACGGAATCACTATCAGCGATTCAGGCCTGATTTCCGGGACAGCATCGAAAGCCGGAACGTTCAGCATTGAGATTACTGCCACAAACTCTTTGGGAAGCGCATCAGGAACGTTCACAATGACGGTGAAAGAAACCGCAGTGGCCCCGTCAATCACGACGACGGCTAATCTCGGCTCGTTCAAGGTCAACGAAAACGTCTCAATCCAGCTTGAGGCTACAGGTACAACACCGATCACGTGGCTCCATACAGACGGCGAAATTCCTGCGGGCCTTGCGCTCGATGAGAATGGTCTTCTCTCTGGAACTCTTACGAAGGCGGGGACATATACATTCCTCGTAAGCGCGACGAACACGGCGGGAAGCGTATCACGGAACTTCACGCTTGTTGCGATTGCTCCATCACCTTCGACATATCCGCCAGTAATCACAACGTCTGAGGATTTAGGAAAGTTCGACACAGGAAAGAGAATCTCAATCGCTCTCAAGGCAACGGGCACGACACCAATAACGTGGAAAGCTGAAGGGCTTCCTGAAGGCCTTAACATAAGCACTGCAGGGCTGATTTACGGTACTGTTACGACGGCTGACAGCTACATGTTCACGGTGACGGCCTCGAACACAGCGGGCGAAGATGCGAGGAATTTCACGCTGACGGTTGAGGCTGCGGTTGTTGCACCTGTGATAACGACGGCTCAGGATTTGGGGACGTATGAACATGGCGGGGACATCTCGAAGAAAATTGAGGCAACCGGCACATCACCATTGACGTGGACAGCGGCCGGGCTTCCATCGTGGCTTACGTTCGATGCTGAGACGGCTACACTTTCCGGCAAGGCTCCCGATAAGACAGGCGAGACTTCATTTACGATAACAGTGGCAAACTCGGCTGGCAAGGACTCTCGTAAGTTCTCACTGAAGGTGAAATCGACGGCGGCCGAAGTAACAGCTCCGACGATAAAGACAGCTTCACTTCCTGACGGTACGAGCGGCGCGATATACAATGCCACGCTTGATGCTGACGGTACATCGCCGATCACGTGGACGGCAAGCGGACTTCCTGACGGATTGACGCTCAACACATCGGGCAAGCTAGCAGGAGTTCCGAAAGTCGGCGGAATATTCACGGTGAACATAACTGCGGGTAACTCAGCGGGCAATGACTCGAAAGAGTACACGCTGACGATAGCTGACAACAACAAAGTCAGCCCGCCCAAGATAACGACAGAGGCGATTACTGATGCGACAGAGGGAAAGAAGTACAGCTTCCAGTTTGTCGCTGAAGGAAAGAACATAACGTGGACGGCAACATGGAAAACACTGACTGGCTTCACGTTCACGTCAGACGGAGAGCTAAAGGGGACTCCTACGGCCGCAGGAACGTACAACATCACGGTGAAGGCTAAGAACACGGCAGGGACGGACTACGCCAGCTTCACGCTGAAGGTCAACAACAAGCCTGACACAACGGTGAAGAAGCCTGCAATTCAGTCGTCGAAGATTCCTGACGCATATCAGGGCGAGGATTACAGCTACTTCCTTGAGGCTACAGGGACATCACCGATGACATGGAAGCTGGTTGATGGCGAGTCGCTTCCGGGTGGCTTGGAACTCGCGGAGAACGGCGAGATTACCGGGAAGGTTGACACGAGCAAGGCCATGACGTTCAAGTTCAAAGTAACGGCAACGAACGAGGGCGGAACGTCAGACGCAAAACAGATCAGCCTGAAGGTTGTCGCAAAGACTCCGACATTCAAGAGCGACGCATTGAAGGAAGCAAAGTGGAATAAGAAGTACAGTTTCACGCTGAAAGTGAAGGACATGAAGCCTACGGTTTGGGGAATCGAGGGCGATCTTCCTGAGGGTGTGAAGTTCGACAAAGGCAAGTTCTCCGGCAAGCCTATGGAGGCTGGCGAGTTCGAGCTAACGATTTCGGTCAGCAACGGGGCTGTCGAGATTTCTGACGAGTTCACGCTGACGGTCAAGGGAGTAACGCCTAAGATAAAGGGCTCGTTCAAGAAGGGCACTGAAGGCGAACCGTACAAGTCGGTATTGAAAGCGACAGGTGTAACGCCTTTGACGTGGGACTTCGAGGACTTGCCTGATGGACTTGACTACACGACCAACGCGACGGGCGAGGAATGCACGATAACGGGAACACCCGAAGAACCATTCACCGGGAAAATCACTGTAACTGTAACGAATGGTTCGGGCGATGATGAAACGTCAGTCAGCAAAGGCATCAAGATGACGATCAAAGCAGTGAAGCCAAAAATCAAGACAACGGTTACGGAAATTCCGGACGGCGTTGTTGGTGAGAGGTACTCATTCCAGCTCAAGTACTCGCCGGAGACTGCTGAAGTTGTTTGGTCGTACTCGGGGAGTATGCCCGATGGCCTGACACTCAACGAGGACACGGGTGTGATTTCCGGAGTCCCCGAAGAAGCAGGAGAGAACTTCAAAATCAAGGTAACGGTAGCGAACGTGAACAAAGCCTCCTACAAGAATTCGCAGACGCTCTACATCACGATAAAGGCTGCCGGACCAGCTTCAGACAAACCTGAAGAGCCGGAAGAGCCTGAAGGACCCGAGTTCGTGAACGGAGTCGCGTACCATGAACGCAGTGAGATTACTGCCGAGGTGCTTGCACGTGTGGCGAACGCAGATGAAGTGATCGCTGCTGTGCTTCCTGCGATTGAGGTCGAAGAAGCGGGAATGTACGACTTCACTGTCTCACTCGATGTGAACGCTCCTGTGGATGGGCTTCTCGTATGGCATTCGTTCCCCAACGGTGAGGACGACGAGAATGACGCGGACAATGCGGTGTTCCTCGATGAGACTAACGAGGTCATCGAGAGAGTGCCTGAGACGTATTCGGTAACGGTTTCGGCATGGCTTGAACCCGGCATCATCTACGAGCCGATAATTGCGGTGAAGGTTAGCGAGTAACACTAAGGTTTGAAATACAAATTGCCCCTCGAGAGATTCGGGGGGCTTTTTCATGTATAAATATGACTGGTTGTGAACTACCCCACCACTTAAGGAACGCAGTCTTCTCGAATATTTATTGTCGCTTTTATGTCCCTGTCATGTTCCGCTCCACATGAGGGACATTTTTACTCTTACACTTTCAGATCTTTCACTTGCGCGTTCTTATGTCCGCATTTACTGCATAACTGGCTTTTATCTACCTTTACAAGTTTTTTACCGCGAAAATACAGCTTGTAATCCAGCATATCGCAGAATTTCCCGAAGCTGTCATCCGCTGCCGACTTCCCGAACTTCAACGTCCTGTTCATTGCCTGCATATTCAGTGTCTCTATATACACAGCATCATAGTCTTCCGCAAGGTAATATGACTTTTTGTGCAGATAATCAAGCCGTTGATAAATGCCGCCGCACACTCGTGACTGACGTAGGGATATAGACTTACGAAAGCAGGCATTTTTAACCCCCGTGCAATCTTGTGTACTAGTCCTTTTGCGGTTATCAGGATTTCGGTTCTGTGTACTGAGATCAGACCGAATGTACAGACAGGCAGTCCGACCTATTAAGACGGCTGGAGGCACTCGACTTTAGTCGTGTGAGGCTTTACTGGTAATCTTCTCGTATATAAGGCATGCTTTCAGCCTCATTCGTTCACGATTCTTACTTCCGAGTTTCCGCTTTGAATGTCGTAGGCATAAACACGCTAGTTTTTTCGCTCCTTCGTAAAAATCTTGGATAATTCGCTCTTTAACCGTCTGAAGTTACATATAAGTCGTGCATTGAGAAATCAAGACCGATAAATTTTTGCGACTCTACTTCGGGCACTTGGTTTTCGTACCCCACAAGTATGTTTGCACAATATTTATTCATATCATGGGGCGGTGCTGAATTATCTTCATAAAGCATACTTTCTGCAGTTTGAGTTTTCCGTTCTCTATACTTACGCTGCCGTTTGGGTTGTTCGTTGTGTGGCGCTTTCGACTGTTCTTCTTGCTTTTGATGTTTTTCCCGACCTTCCAGGAAGATACTCGTTCAGTTCAGAGAAGTTTTGAGGCACTCTAAGGAGTAGTGCGATACTTTCCTCTTTACTTTTTCTTATTCCTCTGTAAAATACTAGTCTATAAGTAAAGTTGTGTCCCTTTAGGGGGGCTATACTCTAGGGGCGAAGTGGACACGCCTGCAAGAATAAGGGTATTCTGAGGTGGAAGTTATCAGTGCTCAGACATTCAGGCCACATATCAAACTTCTTGGACGAGGATTTTTATCCTTTCGAAGCTTGCGACTTTAGTCGTGAGTAGTTCACACAATATCTAAACAATCCAAATTTTTGCAGGAGGTTGTAATCTGTAATGAAGAAAATATTTTCACTCGCAACAATCCTCGCGCTGGTACTCAGTGTTCCGGCACTTGCGGCAACAGGCGGAATGCCAATGAGCGGCCCATACCCTGACGGTTCAAGGCTTACGTTTGTGACGGGCGGCGAACAGGGCGAGTATTACGCGTTCGGTTCTGCACTCGCTGAGATGGTGAGCAGGAAGACCAGCACTCAGGTTCATATCGTCGCATCATCAGGCGCAATGAAGAACATCGAGGCACTAGCTCGGAACAACGCAAAGCTAGCTTTCACACAGTCAGATGTCGGCTTCTATGCGTCAAGAGGAACGAGGCTATTCTCCCAGAAGTACGACAAGTTCTCGACAGTCGCAGTGCTTTATCCAGAGCCTGTCCAGATAGTTACCCTCAATCCCGGAATCGAGCGCGTAGAGAATCTCAAGGGCAAGACAGTTTCAGTGGGTCCGGAAGGTTCAGGAACGTACTTCAATGCGGTTGACATTCTCGAGGCTTATGGAATGGACATTAACACGGACATCAATCCCGTCTATGAGTCATTCGGGAACAGTGTCGAAGCCCTCAAGGCTGGAAAGATCGACGCAGCTTTCATCGTCGCAGGCACTCCAACTCCGGCAGTTACCGAACTCGCAAATGCTGGAAAGATCTTCCTCGTAAGCTTCGACGACAAGCACATCATGGATCTAATCGCCAAACACCCCTACTACGGTAAGGTCGAGCTTCCAAAGTCAACCTACGGAACGGACGAGGGAGATGTTACGGTAGCTGTGAATGCTGTTGTAGTTGCCCGTGATGACGTGAAGATGGAGGACGTTTATAACTTCATGTTCGGAGTTTTCGAGAACGTTGACGATCTGTCAAAGGACAACGCGCGCGCAAGCTATCTCACTCTCAAATCAGCGGCATCATATCCGGCAGTCCCCTATCACCCCGGTGCAGTGAAGTATCTCGGCGAAAAGGGAATCCTGGTCTCAGGAAAATAAAGGGAGGAAATCACAATGAGGAAAATCGCAGCAGTAGCAGTAATGTTGATGATGCTCACGGGAGCAGCGTTTGCTGACAGCCTTCCCGGCGGTTCAAAACTTGTCTTCACGACAGGAGGAGCGCAGGGAACATACTACGGATTTGGTGGTGTGCTTGCAGGTAAGGTCGGCGAGAAGACATCAACCACAATCACGGCAATAACTTCCGGCGGCTCAAAGGCAAATATCGAGGCGATGGACGATGGAGACGCACAGCTCGGTTTCGTTCAGTCGGACGTTGGGGCATATGCCTACAAGGGGACGAGGCTATTCGACGACAAAATCACGAACTTCTCAACGGTAGCCAACCTCTACATGGAGCAGGTTCAAATCGTAACGCTCGACCCTACAATCAAGACGGTTGAAGACCTCAAGGGCAAGAACGTTTCAGTAGGAGCGGCAGGTTCAGGAGTATACTTCAACGCTGTTGACGTTCTCGAAGCATACGGCCTGGACATCGAGAAGGACATTAAGCCGACGTACCAGTCATTCGGTGATTCAGTCGAAGCATTGCAGGATGGGAAGATTGACGCGGCATTCATCGTGGCAGGTGCGCCAACGACAGCGGTAACCTCTCTTGCAGCAACACGTAAGGTATATCTTGTCGGATTTGATGACGAGCATGTACTTTGGCTCATAGCGAAGTCGCCATACTACAGCATGAACGTAATCAAGAGGGACGTTTATGGCAATGACGACGACGTTGTAACCGTAGCAGTCGGAGCAGTCGTAATCGCGCGTGATGATGTCTCAGATGTTGACGTTTATAATTTCCTTACGGGAGTGTTCGACAACAAGGACGAAATCACGAAGGCACATGCGAAGGGAGCAGAGCTTGATCTTAAGTTCGCAGCTTCATACACGGCAGTCCCCTATCATCCCGGCGCGGTGAAGTATTACGGCGAGAAAGACATGAAGGTTGCGGGAAAGTAATTTTTCCGCGTAAGTCAGGAAACTTGGGGCGGCTGTGGCTTTGTGTCATGGCCGCTTTTCATTAGGGAGGGATATTTATGAGTGATGACATAACACGCCAAGAGATAGAGCAGATGGAAGCCGACGTTGATGCAGTGATGAAGAAGTATGACCGCGAATCCAATGTCCGAATCTGGGAAGGCCGTCCAGCAGTAATAGTTCGATGGCTTTCGGCAATGTTCTCGTTATACTGCATCTATGTAACGCTATTCAGCACGGCAATGCCCGAAATAAGGCTGAATGTATTTCTCGGACTGATTCTTATTATCGGCTACCTTCACTACCCCATACGGAAATCATCGGGTGAAGTCAAGCCGGGACTCAGCGACTCACTCTCAATACCATTGACGTTCGACACTGCATCGCGGGTGAACTCGATACCGTTCTATGACATAATAATAATGCTTGCCGGAGCGATACCGTTCTTCTATTTTGCATGGAACGCCGAGAGCATCATCAAGCTTGCGCTCCGGGTAACAAGTCCCCGTAACCCGAACTATCACATGATGGTAACGCTTGCAGTGCTTGCGATATTGTCAGCGATGGAACTTTGCCGGCGTTGCGTCGGTATTCCGATACTTTGCGTTGTGGGTGCGCTGATGTTCTATGCTTTCTCTACGGTAAGATTCGGGAAGGTTCTCTATGACTTGTTCTATTCGACGGGGGACGGCCTTAGGAGCGTTCCTATTGAGGTCTGCGCGAAGTACATCGTGGTATTCATAATCTTCGGGGCATTCTTGGAACGTACAGGAATCTCGACGTTCTTCATAAACCTTGCAAACGCAGTCGCAGGAGCTTCGGCAGGAGGCCCGGCAAAAGTCGCTGTAATCTCGTCGGCACTCTGCGGAATGGTCTCAGGCTCATCAGTTGGTAACACCGTAACAACAGGAAGCGTAACAATCCCAATGATGAAGCGGACAGGTTACAAGCCCGAATTTGCGGGAGCTGTCGAGGCTGCGGCATCAACGGGCGGTCAGATAATGCCACCGATAATGGGTGCGGCTGCGTTCCTCATGGCCGAATACATGGGCATACCTTACTCGCAAGTTGCGCTAAAGGCAATTCTCCCGGCTGTTCTATATTTCACTGGAATATACATTGCTGTTCACCTTGAGGCGAAGAAGCTGGGACTGAAGGGTATCCCTAAGGAAGAACTCCCCCGAGTAATCTCGCTTCTCCCGAAAATATACCTGCTTTTGCCCCTTGTGATACTTGTCGTGATGGTGTCAATGAATATATACACGATGCAGTTTTCAGCGGCAATAGCGATAGGGTTTGCGATACTCGTTGGACTTTTCAACAAGGACGAGCGCATCACCCCGCGAAAAATCATTGACGCTTTGGAGGCTGGAGGCAGGGGAACGATTACCGTAGCTGTTGCGTGTGCAATGGCCGGGCTTGTCGCTGGGTGCATAACGTCAACAGGACTTGCGAGCGAGCTTATCACGATGGTCGTGAACGTTTCTGGCGGACATGCTTTTATTGCGCTTATACTCACAATGATATGCTGCATAATTCTGGGAATGGGAGTGCCTACTACTGCGAACTACTGCATAATGGCGGCGACATGCGCTCCGATTCTAATGGCACCGGCGATAGGAATCGAGAAAATCTGCGCTCACTTCTTTGTTTTCTACTTCGGTATAGTTGCTGACATAACCCCTCCTGTTGCATTGGCGGCATACGCAGGCTCGGCAATAGCGAAAGCTCCCCCGATGAAGACTGCATTCAATGCCACGAAGCTGGCGATTGGAGCGTTCATAGTGCCATATATATTTGCGTTCACACCGACGATGCTTTTCGAGAACGTTCAGCCGATAGTGGAGATTGCGGGAGCTGGGCCAGTGCTGACGAATGTACTTGTTGCGCTTGAGATTGCGCTGATATGCGGGACTGCATTGCTTGGGATATTCGGTGTAGCTGCGGCTTTGAACGGTTATCTCTACGGCCCGATGAATGTAATCCTCAGGGTTATAATCTGCGCTGGAGGACTTAGTATGTTAGTTCCCGGAATAGTGAGCGACCTTGTTGGGTTAATGCTAGTGGGATTCGTGGTAACAGTGCAGTACATGAAGGGCAAAGCAAGCCCTGCGGTGTAAGTAACCGAAAATTTCCTCCTTTGTCCCGGCGGCAAGGGGGGATTTTTATCATAACCCGCAAGAGGACTCCCATCTCTGGTGCTGAATATGACTGAAGCAGAGAGATTGGAGAAAAATAACCGAATACGCGAGAAGGGCAAACAGACAAGGGAAAAACGAAAGTCTCAGTTTTGTCGCGTATACCGGGTGAAAATCGACATCTCTCACCTAAATGAAGCCCAGAAAGAACACTTGAAGATGCTCTTTGTTGAAGCTAAATGGCTCTATAATGACGCTTTAACTTTCATGAAAGACCATGACATAAATGAATACGATACCAAAGTAGTAACCGTTCACGGCCTCGATAAAGACCGTAATCCCGTACTTCATCCTTCGGTACTTCGTCCTTCGGTAATAGCGGGAATAAAGTCTAGTCTCAAAGCACTGTCCTCACTGAAAAAGAATAGCCATAAAGTCGGAGGGCTGCGTTATAAATCGGAATATGCGTCGATAAATCTTAAGCAACATAAGATAACGTACAGGTTCTATGATGAAAACCACATAGGCATACAGGTTTTCAGTAAGAGCCTGAAAATTAGGGGAGCTAATCAATTCTGGAATATCCCTAACCTTAACCTTGAGTTAGCGAATGCCAAGTTATTAAACCTGCCCGATGGTTACTATATTGCAATAACGACCTATCAGAATAAAGGATGTGAGAAGAAAAAGTATAAACCAGTCAGTGTTAGGACTGGTGAAGAAGAAGCTGATGAACAGTGAGCGAGTAACAGTTCTGCCTCAGAGTATACCTACGACAAAATATTGCCCTGAATGTGGAAATCTCAAGAAGGACATAAAGCTCTCGGACCGAGTGTATAAATGCTCTTGCGGATATGAAGTAGACCGAGATATCCATGCCACACGGAACATGATATTGTTGTCAAAACGAAGTACCTGTGGAACGCAGGGAAGCTTTTAACCCGCCTTTGGAGAGGACATAAGACACCACAGTCGAAAGGCTGTAGCGCAGACCTCGTTGAATTAGGAAGCCCACGCTTCTATAAGCGGTAGTAGTTCACTGCTTTGCGAAAGCTGGAGTTGTGCGGATTTCGAGTGTCTATAGCCAACTGTCTCGAATACTAAGATGTCTCTGTTCCAAACTTACGGAGCGCTTTTGAAACGGGAAGCACATAAAAAACGCAGGCCCGCAAATATTCCCACAAGCCTGCGCAAAGATTTTTGCCTTAACGATTCAAGAAGTACACAGCAACAAGAATCGCAAATCCTCCAAGCGTTACAGCCGGCCAAACCATCAGGCACATTACGCCCGACACAGCCAAAAGCACACGCATAACGAGGTTTATCGGCCTCTTGATGTACCCCATCCACATGTATGCGAACGCAAAGACCGCGCTGATTCCGCTCAGCAACGCCCAGCATATTTGCACCCACGAACCCTGCATCAGCAAGCCAGGATCGTAGCAGAAGGCAAACGGTACGACATATGCCAAGAACCCCAGCTGCATGGCCTGAAATCCTGTCTTGTTGGGATTCGAGCCTGCGATTGAGCTTGCAGCATATGCCGCCAGCGCAACAGGAGGCGTTATGTTCGAGATTATCGCGTAGTAGAAGACGAACATGTGTGCCGCTATCGGAGGGAATCCCAGCTTGACCAGTATCGGTGCGCCCAATGCCGCCGCAAGAATATACGCTCCCGTCGTAGGAAGCCCCATTCCCAGAAGCGTCGCAATAAGCATCACCAGCACAAGCGCAAGAAGAGGCATGTCTCCCGCGAACGAAATCACGAAGCCAACGAGCTTTCCGCCTATTCCTGTCAGTGAGACTGCCCCGAGTACGATTCCGGCCGTAGCGCAAGCCACGCATACTAACGGTATTCCCTGCGCCCCCTTCTCGATTGCGTCGATGAACTCGCGCGTGTTCATTCCGGGATTGAACCACGAGGCAATGAGCATGTATGCCCCGATAATCACGAACTGCATTCCCGGCTTTATCCCCGCGAAAATCTCAGGCTTCAATGTCAGAACTGTACCAAGCGCAAGTGAGACCAAAGCTGTTACTACTGCTAACGTCTTCTGCGTTCCCGTCGTTTCGGGCTTGAAGTTGAAGAACGAAACCAGCCACGCAAGCCCAATCCCCAACAGCGCTGCCCTCATTGGAGTGTAGCCTATGAGAAGGAACACAATCAGTCCCAAGATCGGCGCAATCATGTACCACTTGCTGAGGACGTCATGCTTTGACGGCAATTCGGAAGGATCAAGCCCTCGAAGCCCCGTCTTAAGTGCGCGAAGCCTCACCATAAGGAACAATGCCCCGTAGTAGAGCAATGCCGGGAAGATTGCGGCTATCATTATCTCCCTGTACTGCAATCCCAAAAATGAGGCCATCAAGAATGCTCCAGCTCCCATAATCGGAGGCATTATCTGTCCGCCCGAACTTGCGACAGCCTCAACAGCTCCCGCGAAGAACGGCTCATACCCGATTTTCATCATAAGAGGAATCGTGAATGTTCCTGTTCCATAGACGTTTGCGACCGCTGAACCTGATATTGACCCAAAGAGGCACGACGATAACACTGCGATTTGTGCAGGGCCTCCTGGGGTTGTTCCCGTGAAAGCCTGCGCGACGCTCATGAACCAGTCCCCAGCCCCTGACTTCTCCAAGAATGCCCCGAATATCAGGAATATCATGACGTATGTTGCCGAAACACCCAGAGGAGACGCGAAAATTCCCTCGTCCGTCAAATATAATTGCTCGATGACTTCAGGATATTGGAACTGGAAGCCCTGAAGAAGTCCCGGCAATTTATACCCGTATAGCATATAGACCGCGAAAAGTGCCGCAATAATCGACAACGGAAGCCCGACGATTCGCCTTGTACCTTCAAGAAGCAAAATCACAAGCAATGAGCCTAGCACTAACTGCGCCGTCGTTAGGGGGTCAATCTGCTGAATGCGCTCGGTTATGGCCGTGTAGTTCACCATCGAGTAGACTCCCGGTGCCGCCGCAAGAACCGCAAGTATCCAGTCATAGAATGGAACTCTGTCTTTCGGGGCTTTGCTGTTGACCGGGAATAGCACGAACGCTAACGGCAGTACGAACGCAAGATGAATCGAACGCTGAAGGTATGCCTCATAGTTTCCCGCGCTGGCTGTGTAGAGATGGAACACTCCCATTGCGAGAACATAGAGGTATACGAGAGTCTTTGTTGTTCCAGAAAGTTTACGCATTATTTCTTCAGCTCACTCCAGAATTTGACGCTGCCCTCGTGTGCAGGGACTTTCTCGGGAAGCGCGATTGAAGGCTCAAGCTCGGCCATGTCGCGGACTGCGGCAATCAATGCGTCCTTGTGCTCCCAGATTGCCTTGTTGAGTTCGTAGACGAGAGTTTCGGGGAGGTCTTTGCGGATTACGATGCAGGTGTAATCTCCGACGACTTTCACGGGCTCTGCACCTTCTGGGACTGACTTGTAGATTCCCGGGTCAATCGTGAGGGTAACAGTTCCGTAAGCGTCCGAGAGTTTGTCGAGTGCCTCCTGTCCAACCGGAAGAAGTACAACGTCAACCTGGCTCTCGATGTTCATGACGGTTGAAGCGATTTTCCCGATTGAGAAAGCGAAGCAGTCGAGGTGATTGTCGGCAAGAAGATCAGCACCGCCGTCATATGACGCATACTCTACGCTTCCGCCCCACTCCTGGAACGTCTTCTTGTAGTCGAAGCCGTAGCCCTTGTCGAAGAGTGCTTTGACGACGAACTCAGAGCTTGTTCCGGGCTTGAGGGTTGCGAATCTCATGGGGAGCTTCTTTGCGATTATGTCCTCTACGGATTTGATGCTGTTCTTCTCCGCAAAGTCCTTGCGCATTATGAAGTACGTGTACTGAGTGTAGAGGTTGGCCATGATTACAGCGTTGTCGACGACACGGCCTTTGAAGTCAGCCTCACCTTTCAGAGCCGCGCCGAGAAGGGACGTTACTGAGAAGCCGAGATCTCCGCGCCTTGAGTGAGCGTTGAGAATGTTTGAAACACCGCCGCCCGATGAGCTTGTCGTCTGGGGAAGCCCTGCGCCTGTCCACATCTCACTGAGAGCAGTTCCGAGAGCGAACCAGTTTCCGCCGGGAGGGCCTGCCATGAAACGGAGCTGGTCCGGCCAGCCTGCCTTGTCTGTTTCCGCGAACGAACAACCTGTGAGCAATGCAACGATTAGCACTGCAATGACTGAGATACGTAATGACTTCATGAGAATGATCACTCCTGAATATAATATGTGAAAATATTGATGACTGAGATTATATCAGCCGTAACGATTTTGAGTAAGGTTAGAATTTATGAGGAGCGTATGTATCGTGAAAGAAAAAATATCGGCAATCCTTAAAACTCTCCCTGAACGTCCGGGAGTTTATCTTATGAGAGACATAGACGGGAAAATAATCTACGTCGGAAAAGCAAAGAAGCTCAAGCGAAGAGTGTCATCATATTTCCGCCACACTCATTCTTCACCAAGACTCAGAAAGCTCGTCGAACTGATCGAGGACATCTCAACAATACGAACCGAGACAGAAGCCGAAGCTCTCATTGTCGAAGCAAAGCTAATCCGCAGATATTCACCCTTCTTCAACGTTGACCTTAAGATGAATGACCGCTACCCCTACGTTAAGATAACGGACGAAGATTACCCCCGCATCGAAATTACGAGGCACAAGGACAATGACCGCGCAACGTATTTCGGGCCATTCGTTGACGCAGGGAATATACGCAATCTCATGAGGCTCGCTGAAAGATACTTCCCGCTCCGGGTATGCAGGTCGAAAATCACTCCGAACTCAAAGAAGCGTCCGTGCGTTGAGTATAATCTCGGGCATTCAATGGGGGCATGTGCGGGGCTTTGCTCACAGTCTGAATATCGTGAGAGGGTTGCGGACATAGCGCTGCTCTTCGGCGGAAAACAGGCTGAACTTGCCGGAAGATTGCGTGAGCGAATGAACGAGGCTGCAAGAAACATGGAGTTCGAGAAGGCTGCGAGATACCGCGATACTATCCGGACTGTGTGGAGGCTTTCGCGCCAGAAAATTTCGTCGGCACTTCAGGAAGACTTGGACAACGAGACGTGGAAGGTTCTGAATCGTGTTCAGGAATTGCTGGGGCTTGAAGTTCTTGCGTGGAGGATTGACGCTTTCGACATTTCGCACACAAGCGGCCATGACACATACGGATGCTGCGTCGTCTTTGAACAGGGGAGGCCAAGCCCGAATCTCTATCGTCGTTTCAAGATTCGTTCACTCGCTGATGGTGAGATTGATGATTTTGCGTCGATTTATGAGACTGTGAAGAGGCGTTACCGTCATGTGATGGATAATTCTGAGCCTGCCCCGCAATTAGCACTCATTGACGGCGGGCCTGTTCAGCTCGAATACGCGCAGAGGGCGATTCACGAGCTGGGTTACGATATTCCGATGATTGCTCTTGCCGAACGCGAGGAGATTATATTCACGCCGGATAATCCTGAACCTTTGAGGCTTGGACGCGATGATCCTGCGTTGCAATTATTCCAGAGATTAAGGGACGAGGTTCACAGGTATGCTATAACGACTCACAGGAACGCCAGGGGTAAACACATGAGGCATTCGAGGCTTGACGACATCGCGGGAATTGGGCGGAAGAAAGCCGCTGAACTCCTCGTGAAATTCGGGAGCGCGAAAAGAATTGCGGAGCTTACTGCTGAGGAGATTATGAGTGTTCCGGGAATTGGGCCGAAACTTGCTGAGAAAATTCTTGAGGAGTTGAAAAAATGAGAAAAAATAAACTTGTTGTACCATTCTTGAAATGGGTGGGAGGGAAACGACAGCTTTTAGGAGCTTTGTCTGAACTTATGCCGGAAGGACGCATAAAATCATACTGCGAGCCTTTCGTTGGAGGAGGGGCGATGCTCTTTCACATTCAGCCTGATGTTGCTTACGTGAACGATGTCAATTCGGAACTGATTAACGTGTACAGTGTGATTAAATACAACGTTGACGAACTGATAATTGAGCTTTCACATTTTGAGAATGAGTCTGAAGTTTTCTATGAAGTAAGGGGCTGGGACAGGGATAAAATCAAATATTCATCTCTGACAGATATTAAGAAAGCTGCGCGTATAATATTTCTCAACAAGACATGCTTTAACGGACTTTACCGAGTTAATAATGCGGGGGAATTTAATACTCCATTCGGATATTACCGCAATCCAAATATAATTAACGAGCCTGTATTGAGGGCAGTGAGTCATTATCTTAACAGCAAGGAAATTCATTTATCCTCCGTAGATTATTCTGAAGTCTTGGAACGTGTGGGAAAAGGAACTTTCGTGTACCTTGATCCGCCATATGATCCCGTTTCTGACAGCGCAAGCTTTACGGGATATTCTCGGGGAGGCTTCGACAGGGAGGAACAAATCAGGCTTCGTGAGTGCTGTGATGATTTGAGCAGGAGAGGGATAAAATTTATGTTGTCTAATTCGGCTACGGATTTCATCAGGGATCAATACGCCGGATACAATATAACGGTTGTGAAAGCAAGACGTGCAGTTAATTCAGTAGGATACAAGCGCGGAGAAGTTGAGGAGGTTGTGATCAGAAACTATGAATAACAGTGAAGCATGGCAGGAACTTTTCAGAAAGTATGACATTCTCAATCAAATAGAGGCAAAAGGAAGGTTCGAGATTTCGGCAGACCAGATAAGAAAATACAGAGAGCCGCGCATAATGACAAAATTCGATCACAAAATTAACCTGCCTGTTATATTCTCAAAGAATGAGCTTGCGATCCTGCCTGTTACACGCGGGGATTATGTTATTGCTCATTTTGACGCATACCACCGACTTGAACAGAACGCGGCTAAACCTATAAGGGCTTCACTTCCTGAGAATATTCAGAGTCTTGACTGCAACAACATTCAAAGTGAGGCAATAGCTTTGAGCTGTGCGTATGCTGCTGGGATCATCGCTGATTTTCTCAAAGACGCTTCAGTCATTCCTACAATATCGGGACGAATGGGTACAGGGATTTTCAGCTTTAATATAAAAGGCACTCAAGGTAAACCTCTTCAACCTGTCAAAATATCTAATGCTCAGATGGAGATAGATGCGGCATATGAAGGACATTCGTGTTTAGCAATATTTGAGGCAAAACGTGAATTGTCAGAGGACTTCATAGTTAGGCAGATATACTATCCCTTCCGCGTATGGAAGACCAGAATAACAAAAACAATCCGTCCTATATTCTTCACTTACTCGAATAATATATTCAGCCTCTACGAATACACTTTTGATGAGCCGGAAAGTTACAGCTCTATACGCCTCGTAAGGCACGAGAATTATTCCATCGAGGATACAGATATTACAACGCAAGATGTCATGGACATATTACACAGAGTCCGCACAACCACTGAACCAGAAGGAATACCTTTTCCGCAGGCAGATACATTTGAGCGCGTGATTAATCTCTGTGAGCTTCTTGGTAAACATGAACTCAGCAAGCAGAATATCACGGAGGAATACTCTTTCAACGAAAGGCAGGCAGATTATTACGCAAACGCAGGACGTTATCTCGGCCTCATCGACAAAAACGGAAAGGCTACATACTCCATAAGCAGGACAGGCAGAAACATTCTTCGCATGAGTTGGAAGAACAGGCAGCTCGCTTTGTGCGAATGTATACTGTCTCATAAAATCTTCCATGCAACATTGATCTTGTACTTCAGAACTGGACAAATGCCTAGCATCAATGACATCACGAAAATAATTCAGCATTCAGAACTCAGCCGCCCCATCTCGGGAGATACTCAACACAGACGATCCAAGACTATACAAAGCTGGCTTAACTGGATCGTCGGACTTATTACTGAGTAATCAGTTTCCATTTTTCCGTCCATCAAGATATAATTTCAGTCAAACACAAAAACAGGAGGAATTATTTTGACTGAAATAAAAGGTCTAAGCGACTCCGAAGTCATTGAAAGCCGCGAAAAATACGGCACCAACTCCCTCACCGAGCTGCCCGGTGAATCATTGGGCGCGAAATTCCTGGCAAGCCTCAAAGACCCCATGATCATCATCTTGCTTTGTGCGCTTGCGATTCAGCTTGTCCTTTTCTTCATGGGGCGCGCTGAATGGTTTGAGCCTGTGGGCATTCTCATTGCCGTACTCATTGCGGGCGGCGTATCGTCCTTCACCGAGTACAGGCAGGAACAGAAAGCCTCGCTCCTCAAGTCCCAGCAGGAAGCCGGCGAAACCACCAAAGTCATCCGAAACGGCACAATCCACGAGATTCACGTCAGCGAAGTTGTTGCAGGCGACATCGTTTACCTTCAGGCGGGCGACAAGATCCCTGCTGACGGCGAAATCATCGAGGGAAGCGTCAAGGTTGACCAGTCAGCTCTCAACGGTGAGACCGAAGAAGCAGAGAAGCTCCCAAATTCCGGCAGCGACACCTACGACATCAAAGACCTCCTCAACAAATACTACGCCTATCGCGGAACTGTAGTATGTTCAGGGGAAGCCTACATGAAAATCTCGGTCGTCGGTGACAGGACGCTGTTCGGTGAACTCGCGCTTGAAGTTCAGGAGGCTCAGAGGAAGACTCCGCTTCAGGTCAAACTCGGAAAGCTCGCACAGCAAATCTCAGTCTTCGGCTACACAGGAGCTACGGCTATCGTTATCGGCATTCTCGCAAGGACTTTCATAACGGGCAACCTTCCCGTTGACGGTTACGCTTGGTTAAGGCTCATCGTTGACGCAATAACAGTGGCTGTAACAATCGTTGTCTGCGCTGTCCCTGAAGGTCTTCCGATGCTAACGTCAATGCTGATGTCGTTCCAGTCAATGCAGATGGCCGGCGATAACGTTCTTGTCAGGAAGATCAACGGCCTCGAAACCGCCGGAAGCCTCAACCTTCTCTTCAGCGACAAGACAGGCACGATCACGGAAGGAAGGCTCACGATTGCCGAGATCGCTCTCCCGAATGTGAAGGTCTGCGAGTCTCTTGCTGACCTTGACGAAGAATCGCTCAACGACATTGCTATAGGCGCAGGTGTCAACAACAGCGCAAGTGTCGGCGACGGTCAGGTTATCGGCGGTAACAGCACTGACCGCGCATTGATGTCGTTCTTCATGGCAAGCCCTGAAACTCTCGCTAAGATCGAGGCGGCAAAGAAGGACGTTAAAGAGTCATCGCCCTTCAATTCCGACAACAAGACCGCGAGCGTAACCCTCAATGACGGCGTGAAGTACATCAAGGGCGCACCTGAGAAGATCATTCCGCACTGCAAGAACGTTACAGCCCGGAAGAAACTTGACACTTACATCAACACTCAGGCCGAACGCGCAATGAGGCTTCTCGCTGTTGCAAAGGACTCAGGCAACGGAATGGAGCTTGTATGCGTACTAAGTATCCGCGACAACGTGAGGAAGGAAGCTGTTGACGCAATCCGTCAGGTTCGCAAGGCAGGGATTCAGGTCGTTATGGTTACGGGCGACAGGAAGGAAACCGCAGTTGCGATCGCTAAGGAAGCCGGACTGATCACAAGCCCTGACGAAATCGCAATGACATCGCAGGAAATGTCCGAGAAGTCCGACGAAGAACTCAAGGCCATGTTGCCCAACGTCCGCGTGATCTCGCGTGCTTTGCCGTCGGACAAGAGCCGCCTCGTCAGGATCGCGCAGGAAATGAACCTCGTCGTAGGAATGACAGGAGACGGAGTGAACGACTCGCCAGCCCTCAAGAAAGCCGATGTAGGTTTCGCTATGGGGTCAGGAACTGAAGTCGCAAAAGAAGCAGGGGACATAACGATTCTTGACGATAACTTCAAGTCAATCGCAAAGGCTATACTCTATGGCCGAACGATGTTCAAGAGCATCCGAAAATTCCTCGTCTTCCAGCTCACGGTGAACGTCTCGGCTGTTGCGATATGCTTCCTTGGGCCTCTGTTCGGGCAGAACGTAGTCCTCACGGTCATTCAGCTGCTGCTCATCAACCTTGCTATGGACACGCTGGCGGCAATCGCGTTCGGTTCAGAGCCTCCGAGAGATGAGTACATGAACGAGAAGCCAATCCCGCGCGACGAAAACATCATCACCAGCGACATGCTCAGCGAGATTCTCACGGGCGCGGTGTACATCACGGTGATATGCCTTGCGGTTCTCTTCATGCCGAAGATTCGCGGACTTTTCGGGAACGTTGACGTGATTTACCTCAGGTCGGCTGTATTCGCGGTCTTCATGATGTCGATAACCTTCAACGGCCTCGCAATGGCTACGTCGAAGAACTGCGCTATGGTCATGATGTTCATATTCGTCATGCAGTGGGCGTTCATTGAGTTCGGCGGGGAAGTCCTGAGTGTTGAGGCACTGAGCCTTGACTCGTGGCTGTCATGCTTTGTCCTTGCGATTCTGGTCGTACCATTCAGGTGGGCGGGGAAGTATCTCGTCAGCAAATACCTTCCACAGTTCACGAAGTAGAAGAAAGAAAGTCCCTCCTCAATTTACGGGGAGGGATTTTTTGTGTTACTTCACTGGGAATGTGAAATACGTGTCAGGGTATGGCTCGTCCTTAAGCGTGAAGTGCCACCACTCCGTCGAAAGCGGCTTGAATCCGTGATTCATCATTGCCTCGCGGAGAATCATTCGGTTGTTGAACTGCGCGGGGGTCAAGCCCTTGTAGTCAGGGTGAGATTTTTCCCCGAAGTAGTCGAACGTCCCGCCCATGTCTGCTTCCTTCTCCGTACTCATGTCGAAGAGCGTCAAGTCAAGCGTGCTTCCCCTGCTGTGCCCTGACCTGTGGTCTATGTATCCCTGATCGAAAAGCACGGACTTGTCGAGTTCGGGGTAGAAGTAATCCTTCATTCGCGTGTCCTCAAGGTCTCTTGCCCAGCTCTCGAAGTGATTCACGGCTTTCTGCGGACGGTAGGCATCGTAAATCTTCAGCCTGTAGCCCTTCTTCACCAACTCATCGCTGACCTCTCGGAGTGCCTTCGCAGCCTCTTTTGTGAGCATTGCAACGGGTCTTTCGTAGCCGTCGATTCTGTCGCCCACAAAGTTGTACGTCCCGTAGTAGCGAATCTCAAGTATTGCGTCAGGTACAGCCTCCGAAAGATACACGAAGCCCGACGAGTCGTCCGAGTTCTTCTCCTCAGCGTAAGCACCAGTAACACCCAGCACAAACAGCATAATCACCGCAAGAATTTTTCTCATCATTTCCTCCTGAACAGTCCCCATGGCCCGGTAGTATCGGACATCTTGAGGACAATCTCCCTCTTCCACGAGTAATATGGCTCAGAAAGTATTATCCCGTCCGGCGCATCAATGAATACCGAGTTGTCAACCCCGGAAGCAGCATCAAGCTCGATCTTCACAGTCCTGTACCAGAACACAACATCAGCACGCCCGGAAATCAGCGCACTGTTCCTCGCTCCTGCCTCAGTGTTCACAAGGCGAATATTTTTGCCCAGCCTCTTGCCTATCTCCGCAAGTATCGCTGTGCTGTAACCCGCAGGCTTTCCGTCCCCCGCGAACATGTCAATCGGAGGCATGTCCCCTGTTACGGCAACCGTGATGGTCTCCGCTCCCTCGAAGGTCTCAGGTCTCATTGGCTTGGGATTCCTTGAGCCTCCGGAATATATGAACTTTGCCGCAAGCTCATCAATCGTTCCGTCCTCTTTCATGGCGAGAATTGCGCGGTCAAACTCAGCCTTCAGCGCGGTGTCTTCTTCCTTGAAAGCAAACGAGATTCTTGACGTGAATATTTCCGACATGAATTTCACTTCAAGCTCGGAGTTCAGGTTCATTGCATAGCGACCGACTTCTTCCGGCAGGATTACCTCGTCAATGTTCCCAGAGCGTAGGCTCATCATCATTCTCATCAATGACCCGAAGAAATGTATAACCCTCGTGTCGTTCCTCAATGACCTCACGAAGCCGGAATTGTATATATCCTCGCGGTAGCCCTCAGGTATTTTGTCCTTGAAAATATCCAAGCCTGTCTGGAACTTTGCCTCAGTCGTCCCGAGAAATCCAAGAACTCCCGTCTGTATAACTTCCGCTGATGAGTGCCCTGTCAACATGAGCGCGATTATTATTGAAAGTGTGAATTTTCTCATTGTCGTTGAATTTTGGGGGCAGAAATTTCCACCCCCTATGTCTCGTCTTAACGTGAAGGAGCGATGTAGAGGTACTCGTTCCATTCGTAGTACGGCTCGGAAAGCTCCAAACCTTCCGGGAGGTCCGCATGTTTGGGGACGTCCCTGTATCCCTGAATCCAGAACACAGTGTCAGCACGTCCGGAAACGACAGCCGAAGCTCTAGCGCTCGACATGATTTGAAGAAGCTCGATGTTGACCTGAAGCCTCCTGCCGATTTCAGCGATTACGGCCGTGTTGAAGCCCGCAGCTTTCCCGTCAGCAGTAACGTAGTCGATCGGAGGAAGGTCGCCCGTAACGGCAACGGTGATTTTCCTGTCAACGTTGTCGAACTTCCTGAACTCGACAGTCTCAGGGTCTCCGATTCCAGCGTCATAGATGAATCTGGCCTGAAGAACCGCGAGAGTTCCGTCTTCCTTCATGGAGAGGATAGCGTCGTTGAACTTCCTGAGGAGTTCGGGGTCGTTCCCTGCCTTGAAGCCGAATGCGAGATAAGCGGGCCTTGTCTTTGCGATGCCGGAGATCTTGTAGGCTCCTGTAACGTTCATGACGTACTCGGCCACGGCTTCAGGGAGTGCTGCTTCCTGAATCTCGCCGGCATTGAGAGCGAGCTGCATGGCCTGAAGGGTGTCATAGAAGACGAAGCTGATGGGTTCCTGAGGCTTTGAGGAGAAGAAGCTCCATGCTCCTGTATTTCTTCCGGCGGCTATGAACTCGGAGTACTCTTCTTGGGACATGTTGAGCTTTGAGAGTATGCCGACCTTGAGACCCTCTGCTGATGCGATTCCTGCAAAGAGCGTGAGAACGAGCATTAACGATAAAATTTTACGCATTAGATTAAGCACCTCGATTGTAATTTTTCTAGGTAAATTATAATCCGTAACATTATTTTCGGAAGTGAGTATAATTAACGATAGACAAATTCATTTTCATGGAAGGAGATGTTATTTTGCCGCGCTATATATGTATTCACGGACATTTTTACCAGCCCCCGCGCGAAAACCCTTGGCTCGAAACCGTAGAGCTTCAGGAATCGGCAGCCCCTTGGCATGACTGGAACGCAAGAATCTCCGCAGAATGTTACAGCCGCAATGCCGCATCACGTATTCTCAACGAGCAGGGCTATATCTGCCGTATCCGCAACAACTATTCACGAATGAGCTTCAACATCGGCCCCACTCTTCTCACTTGGCTTGAGGAGAATGATCCTCTCTGTTACAGCGCAATTCTTGAAGCCGATGAGTCAGGCCAAAAACGATTCTCAGGACATGGCCCAGCTATGGCTCAAGTCTACAACCACATCATAATGCCGTTAGCATCGAGGCGCGACAAAGAGACGCAGGTAAAATGGGGAATTGCTGACTTCCAAAAGCGATTCGGACGAATGCCTGAAGGTATGTGGCTCGCCGAATGTGCTGTTGACACTGAAACTCTCGAGGTCCTCGCAGAAAACGGAATAACCTTCACCGTCCTCTCACCGTATCAGGCCAAAGAAGTTAGAGTTATAGGCTGGGGAGGCTGGCAGGACGTTACGGGCGGAAGAGTTGACAGCCGGTGCTCATACGTCTGCAAACTTCCGTCAGGGCGGAGCATTAACCTCTTCTTCTATGACGGAGTGTTGTCGCAGAAAATCGCGTTCGCAGGATTGCTTGATGACGGCGGAAATTTTGCCAAAGAACTAATGACCGCTAACCCAGCACATGGCCGCCCCGTTCTCTGCAACGTTGCGACTGACGGCGAGTCTTACGGACATCACCACAAGCATGGAGACATGGCCCTCGCCTACTGCATTGAATGCCTCGAACACACAGCAGGGGCACAGCTGACGGTCTACGGCGAATACTTGGAGTTTTACCCGCCGGAGTCGGAAGTTAAGATCATCGAGAACTCATCATGGAGCTGCGCGCACGGCGTTGAGAGATGGTGCGATGACTGCTCATGCGGGGACGGTACTCCTGGCTATCATCACAAATGGAGAAAGCCCCTCCGTAACGCTATGAACTACCTCAGGGACAAGCTCGCGGGGATCTATGAGGGCAACAACCTTCTCACTGACTCATGGGAAGCCAGGAACAAATACATCGACGTTATACTTGACAGGTCGGACGAAAATGTTGACGCTTTCCTCAAGGAGAACACTGCCTATAGCCTAACTCCTGACGAGAGAATGAGGGCGTTGATGTTCCTTGAGATGCAGAGAAATGCGCTGCTGATGTTCACGTCATGCGGGTGGTTCTTCGACGAGATTTCGAGGATTGAGCCAGTACAGATTATGCGTTACGCGGCAAGGGCGATCGAACTCGCAAAGATTCTCACGGGTGTTGACTTGGAGCCTGAGTACATGAAGTTGTTGGCCGAAGCACCGAGCAATGTCCCCGAACTTCAGGACGGCGCGAAAATCTACGAGCTTCGCGCGAAACAGGGCAGGGTTGACCGCAAACAGATGGCCGCATATTACGGGATAACCTCACTGCTAAAGGACTTCAAGCCGGAGTTTTCCGAAGGCTGCTGGGACATGAAGGGCAGCGTCTTGAAGCTGGAGATGGGCGAAGGAAAATCATTCTCTGCGGGAAAAGTTCACGTGAACTCCAACATCACGGAAGTTGCCGGAGATTACCTCTTTGCTGTGAGGCACAACGGAGGCACTATGATTCTGTGCGGTATCTGCGAGGCTTCCGACTTGAACGCGCTCTCACTCGACGACGTGAAGGATCTGCAGGCTCTCTTCTACAACGACGACAGCGAAAATCTGTTGTTCGGGAAATTCGGCTACGATCAGTTCACGCTGAACAACATTCCCGCAAACTCAAGGCACAGGCTCATCACGGAGTTGCTGCAGCAGGACGTTCATACCCTCGAAAACAGGGTGAAGGACATCGTGAAGAACTACGACCAGCTTCTGGAATACCTTACGCTGTTAGGGTCAAAGCCTCCCGCAATTATC
>CALGGR010000255.1 GCA_937915755.1 uncultured Fretibacterium sp.
GTATGAAAGTGATTATATCAAATACGAATGAACGCAAAAGTATTCACACAAGAAAGGAAGCTGAATAAATAAATGGCAAACGACACAAAAAACTTCAAAGTCTCGGAGTTCACTTGCAAGTGTGGATGCGGGACTAATAACATTGACCAGAGAATTATCGACATGGCGCAGAAAATTCGTGAGGAAGTCGGCGAACCTGTAAAAGTAAATTCGGGCTGTCGATGTGAAAAGCATAATGCTCATGTTGGAGGAGTTAAAGGGAGTTATCACACGAAAGGGCTTGCGGCTGATTTAAGCAGTGAAGTGGGAGCCGAAAAACTTTTTGAAGCAGTTCAAAGCCTATGGAGGACAGGAAAACTCCAAGAATTAAATTATTGCATATATTACGCGAACAAAAATTTTATACATATAGATTGCGGTAAAAAGCGCAAGAATGTATTCGAGGTGAGAGCCTAAATTATGGAAGAACTGACGGACGGAATACATTACATAGAGCAGGAGACCGAGACGCTATTAACGGTAGTATTGCTTGCAACCTTTGGAGGATTAGTGAGTTGGTTACGGCAAAAAGGCCCGCGTAAATTGTCAAGGTTAATAGTAGTACTTTGCACGGCCGGATTTGCAGGATTATTAGCGTATTACATAACGAGTGCAATAGGACTGAACGCGCAATATCAATGTGCGATGTCAGGGATAGCGGGATACGGAGGCGGAACACTTTTAGATGAGGCAGTGAACCGAGTGAAGAGGCTAATTCATGACGGCAAAGACAAAAACTGAATGGATAGAATATTATTGTAAGAAGACGGGTTCAGAGGGATTAGAGCTAAATCCTGACGAGCTCGTATTTTTTCACCCTGAGCATGGCTTTGTAACTTATCTCACTTACGACGACATTTTAGAAATTGACCATATGTGCGGCGATGGCAAATACTGGGTAAAGTTTCTGAAGAAAGTATCAAAGTTTGAAGGCGTGAAAAAGTGGCGAATGCATACAACGAGAAACCCAAAAGCATGGGAACGGAGATATGGAATGAAGATAAAAAGTTATTGTATGGAGGCGAATGTTGAAGATGTCAAAGATTGAGAGATTTGATTTACAGTTTTTCGGGGGGCTTTTCGGCGGCACCAAGACGAGCACAGAGCGAATAAGGAAGCGCGACCCTGAGCCCGAAGAATTAACGAACTTACGAAAAGGACTATACGACAAAATATTTCCAGGCTTGGAGAGTTTTGATACTGACAGCTGGAATAAAGCGAAGGACACGGCTAACAATGCGCTCAATCAACAGAACAACTTGATGAACCGATTGCCTGGAAGTTACGACCAGACTAACGCATTGCTCCAAGACTTAGTGAACGTAACGAAAACGGGGGATATTCCTACGACTTTAACGGACAATATGAATGCGAGTGTGAATAAGGGGCTTCAATCTTCGATGGGTAACATGCTGAACGGCTTAGCCAATCGCGGAGTAGTGAACAGTTCAATCACCTCACAAGGAGTGAATAATCTCTCACAGGCGGCGGCAGATGCGTACAACAAAAATTATTTAAGCGCCTATCAGTCAGTAATTGGCGGCTTAGGAAGTGCATTGCAGGGTTCACAGAATAACACGGCCTCGCTTCTGTCTGGAATGAGCGCACTCGGACAAGTTCCCTCACAAGCCTACGAAGGAGTTGCGGCACAATTAATGCCAGCGTTTAATTTGTGGAATACGTGGCAGAATTTCTACCAGAATGACGACCCCTACGACACAATAGTAACGCAGAAGCAAAGCAGCTGCATAACCGGCGATACATTAATTCGATTGAAAGACGGCCGAGAACTTCCAGTATGCGAGCTTAAGGATGACGATGAAATTCAGGTGTGGAATTTCGAGACCGGCAAGGTTACGGCGGTTCCGTTAATGGGGTTCTTTAAGAGTAAGAATGAAGACGGCTTTGATGTAATCCGAGTTGAGTTTGAGGACGGCTCCAAAGTAGGAGTGATAGTAGAACATTTATTCTTTGACATTGACGCGAAGAAATTTGTAGCGATTAACTCAGCCAGTCAAGAGTTCGTAGGACACAGATTTGCGAAAGTGAATGAAGCTGGTGAAGTAATCCCCGTGAAAGTGACGAGAATTTACGACGACGGCAAGACATATGAGAGTTACGGACCGCAACCAGAGAGACATTACAATTTCTTAGTTGGAGGAATAATTTCCGGCAACGATGGACAATTAGCGCTTTGCAACCGCTTCGAGTTTGACGTTGAGCATATGACTTACGACGAGGCGAAATCGATCTTGCCATTAGCGTCTACGGTTACGTTCTCGAGCAGAGCATCTCTCTTGATCGCATTGTAAATGTCGGGCTCGGACTCCTTGTCCAGGTTGATAACCTTCGCATAACAGCCACCCTCCAGGTTGAACACACCGTTGTCATCCCAGCCGTGCTCGTCATCACCGATCAAGCGACGCTTGGGATCTGTGGACAGTGTGGTCTTACCGGTTCCGGACAGACCAAAGAAGATTGCAGTATGTTTACCATCCATATCGGTGTTTGCGGAACAGTGCATGGAAGCCATGCCGTTCAGAGGCAGGAAGTAGTTCTGCATGGAGAACAGACCTTTCTTCATCTCACCGCCGTACCATGTATTCAGGATAACCTGCTCTTTGCTGGTTACATTGACCGGGAGGAACAGGTCTATGCACTTGCCCTGGACGGAAGATGCAAGGCGCTGGGCTGTCAGCGCCTGTCCGAGGGAAGCCCGGATGCCGCAGCCTTTCGGGTCCGCAGTGTGGTGGAATTCGCCCTGCGGATGAACGCCTCCGCAGTAATTCTTGCCCACAACCACCCCAGCGGCATCGCCGTCCCCTCCCGGCAGGATCTGGAGACCACCGGCCGTGTGGCCGGGGCGCTGACCGCTGTGGATGTGATTCTGGCGGATCACCTGGTCTTTGCAGACGGGGATTTCGTGTCCATGCGGGACAGCGGCTGGCTGGGAGAGGCATAAGCCTGACAGCATGACTCCGGACTGCCCCGATATGGTTGACCGATTGCTTCTGCTTTGCTAGGGAAAAACGTGACTTGACAAATTACCGACGAACCCCTCAGTCAGATGCAAGGCGGCTGCCAGCTCCGCCAAG
>CALGGR010000256.1 GCA_937915755.1 uncultured Fretibacterium sp.
ATCGCTTTCAGTTTCACCCCAGCAAGTTCCGCCAGTTTTACCTGAGTCAGCCCCATCCTTAAACGGCTTTCCTTCAGGCTTCCAAGATTCCACTGTACTGACTCTGTTACGTATATATCTTTCCGGCTGAAATCAATCATCACCTAATACACCCGTTTCTTCAGGCTTGCCATGACATTCACCGTCAAACGGGCTTCCTTCAGCATCAGCTGGAAATCACGGTAGCTCAGGCTCTTAAGGTTGCACCTGTACACTCGACAGATCAGCGGTCGCATCTCGTACACCGTGCAACGCTTTTCAGGACTCAGAAACGGGCAATCTGGCTCGTGGTCTCGAAGAGGGATTCTGTGTTCTGCGATATATGCACGAAGTCTCTCTATCTCGGAGTTCGAGAGCGGGAGAAAGTTCGAACAGCATTCACCACACTTCACACATTTGCCTTTCCGCGTGTTGGTCTGGATATGCCTCATACCTTCGGTGATTATCTGGCAAGCCGTTTCGTATACTTCATCCATTGCCAGCACGCTCCCTCTTCACTCGGTTGTAGTAGTTGTACACTATTGACGGCCGCGAATAAGGCTACTTCTTCAGCTCCCCGCTCTCTTGCCACGCATCAAACGCTTTGTGGATTATTTGTCCCCATGAATACCCGCGCTGGCGCGCTGCCTCGATTTCGTCGTAATGCCGCTTCACAACCGTAAATATCTCGGGGTATTTCGGCCCTCTCGGCGGGCGGTATTTGTACGGCTCTTCACTCGCTAATTTCTCCAGTAATCCCAATCCATTACCTCCTAAAAAACCTCCGACAGGATAGAATGTTCCTGAAGGAGGTGATGCTCACAGTTCGTTCTTTGCCCGCGAAATCAGGGCTTATCCTGAACGTTTCCCCTATGTTGAGCTAACCTGAGCGGCTCTAGTGCGCTCGCGATTAACTTCGTCGCGTCCGTCGTGTCTATGTCCCACTTGTATCTTTCTTCGGGGACATCCGTTACATGAAGCCCGTGTAAGCAAGTCAATTCATGAAGTGCTACCTCCAACGCCAACTGCACGGGCGACATCTCTTCGTGCCCTAACGGCAACTGCATTTCATTCACCTACCTGAAGTAATCTACTTCTTCTGCGGACTCATTTAGCCGGAGATACCTTTCTATCCTATCCAGCCTATGACTTATCTTCCTGAGTTCACTGAGTACCAAATTGTCAGCCTTCTCGTCTCTGTTTCCTTGCGCTGGAATTATCATGCTCTTACAGCCCTCACCTCCTCTCATTTATGCCGATACTCCCGCTTGCCTTGTATTGCGTCCATGCCATCCGTTTCACTCCGAGCTCTCGTCGCCACTTCTGGCATGTCCTCCTTGTCAATTTGCTGGCCTCTTCAGTGCAAGCCTTACTTGCAGACGGAGCAGGATTGCTACTCCGTTTCGGCCTCTATCAGCGAAAGCAGCGGATAACGCTCCGCTATCAGCTTGTCCGTCAGGTACTTCAACCCGCGCGGCGTTATCACCGTTACTGCGTTGAAGCCTCCGCTTATCTCCACGTTGAATAATCCGGCTTCTAGAGCCTTCTGTGTCGGCTTGTTCCACTGTCGCCCCTTACGCGAACACAGCAACTGGTTCTTCCGGCAGTACTCGTACAGTCGGTTCTGTCCTGTCGGCACTCCGTGCTGGCTCAGGAATGATGCTCCGTCCTTGAAGCTGATTGCTCCCGTCTGCGCTAGTACCGTCTCGCCTAGAACTGACAGTGAATATCTCTCGTTCAGCTTCTGTTCCATCGCCGCTACTTTCCGTTCTAGAGCGGTACAACGCCTCGCCATTGCCGCGAACAGTTCAGGGTTGTTTACGTATGCGTCCGCCGCTGTCTCCGTTAGGTACATACCAGACTTCCGAATTGAAGGCAGAACCTCACGGCGTACCCAACGAGAAAACGCCTTTGCTTCCGGCTTGTTACTCCTAAACACTAATGCGTACAGCCCTGCCTCGTTAATCACGTTGTAGCTCTGCGCTCCTCCGCGTTGCCCTGAATGACCCTCACTATTAGTTAGGGTCATTTTTTCGTCGTTGTCGAGCGAACTTAACGCCTTCGTTGGGTTTGTTAGTCCAAGTATGTTGCACACATCCTTCGCTACGAACCACACCTCTCCGTCTATTATTGTTGTGCGGATTTCGTGAGTTTCGCTGTACTTAAACACCTGCAATGCCTTACTCATCGCTAGACTCCTCCCCCTCTATGCTCGCTCGGAGTTCACGAATCCCGCGCACCGTTTCACTGTATGGCGCGTAATTGCACAGTTCGTCTAACGCTCCCTCTAACAGCCCGTACATCGCAGGAGCTAAGGCCCTCAGCCTCGCTACTCGTTCATCCTCACCGTCCGGGATCACGTCCACGAACATTGAACAGAACTTCTCGAACGTTACGTCTCCGAATACGTCAGGGTGCTGTGAACATATCAGGTACGCCTTCCCGATCCGCGCGTACGTCTCATCGTCTACTGGGTGCAAGGTCTTCATTGCTACTTCTCCTTTCCGCTCTTAAAGGTTTACGCGGGATATAGACTCCCGCGTTTCTACCTTGCCTATGCCTCTACCAGCCCTCACGACGCGACTTCAGGCCCAACGCTCGCTTACGCCGTAATTGCTCGATCAGCTCTTCGAACTTCGCGTCATCTTCCCAGAGTGCATAGTCGGCACTCAGCATTACTGCCATCTTGCTGTCCTCCATATACAGGGCAGCATTGCTTACACTTGTCGTCATTTCCATTACTCCTTCCTGCGGGTCTCCCGCCTTCCTCATTACCAGTCTCAACTCCCAGCTCGCTTCTGCCGGGCCATTCAGCAACTCTGACTCCGTACATTCAAGTACCTCACAGAGCTTTTTAATCACTGAGGCTTTGGGTTCAAAATGTCCGTTCTCCCAACGCGAAAGTGTTACTGTGGTGATTGACAATAACTGTGCTAACTCTTCCTGAGTCATTCCCTTCTTCTTCCTAATATTCGCAATCGATTGGCTTCCCAACTAATTCCCCCTCCTCTATTTAACAATAATAGAATTATACATAACATTCTTGTAAGTAAATAGATAATATGATTATATTATGAAATGCGAAAATAGAATATATCTTAAAGGAAAACTCGGAAATGATGCCCGGGTTACCAAGCTGTCTCAGGCTTCAAGTAAG
>CALGGR010000257.1 GCA_937915755.1 uncultured Fretibacterium sp.
TGCCACAGGTAGAACAGCCGCCACAAGCAGAAAAACCGCCTGAAATGGGAGCGGCAGTAAATTTCATGGGAATATCGCCGCGAATATCAGGGGAGACAATTAAAAGCCTTAATCTGATAGAAGGCGAGCCAGTGATTTACATGACTCCACGAACGGACGGCCAGCAATACAAGGGAACAATTTTGCACGTGGACAAAGAAAACGGTTACTGTGTGCAGTTGAGCGGGAAACACAGCTTATTTGTCCACAGTCTTGACAAGTTAGAGAGACTGCCTGAAGTAGGGGAAAGTATTAAACTTTCGTACCCCCACGAGGACGGACAAAAGGCAAAATTAACAGTACAGGAATCGCCGACCCAGACGCGAAGCCGAAGCCGAAGTTAAGTAAGGAGCGATTGAAAAATGTCAGAATGCGAAGACAAATTGAGCCAAATTCATGATGAACACCGCCGGATATATGAGGAGCTGAAAAATGAGCATATATCAGGGCGAAAAGCCACCAAGAAAACAAACGGCCAGCCAGAAACCGAGAAAAATCCTCTAAATCTGACGGGAACGCAGGGACTTTCAGATGAGCCGAGTCAGGTGAAAATTCCGCAGGAAAAGACAGCGGAGATGAGCAAAGTCGAAGAGAATGAAATCAATGTGGCAGTCTCATTGTTGAAGAATCCGCGATCACTGGATAATTCCTTATTTCGTGGCTATGAATCCTCCCCACAGCAGAATGATACGCTTGACGTGTTAGAACAAATCAAGAAAAATGTACAGGAAGACAAGACCGCACTTGAAAAATTAAAGCGAGCCGGATTATCGCCGGACAAAGACATAACGAGGAATAAAATCGTTAGTCCCGGACAATTTCCCAACCTTAAAGGAGCAGAAGTAATCGCCAGAACGAAAGACACTCTAATACTGGTCAAGGGTAGAAGCCTTTTCATTTATGAATTGAAACGCCTTGAACTGCAAGCACCAGCGTTAGGGCAGCCCGGAGAAAAATTAGATTTGAGATGGCCATCAGGACAGGAAAAAGCGCGAGGGACGCAAGCCCTAGAACGAGACCAGCACCACAGTCGAGTGCGAAGCCAGAGTGAGGAAATGAAATAAATGAAGACAACAATCAAAGGTAATTATTCATTCCGTAAGGCGAAAAAGAAACAGGGTGCGAACGTACTTGCGATTTTTGGACTGCTTTTAATTTTTCTGTCGTTAGTAGCCGGGACGCAGTATTTTGCGTGGACAGTTGGCAGAAATAGGCTTCCGAACGAGATATTTAGGTATGCAGGGATAAAAATCTATTCGCCGATAGAAATAATCGAATGGCTGAATCTGTGGAAGAAGACCCGTCGTAACATGGGGGACTTTACAGACAGCATGATGATAATGGGGGGCTGTGCGTTCATGGGAGCGGCGTTAATCGGAGTGTCGATAAGAAACCGCAACGAGAAACAAGACGCGGCGAATTTGTACGGCTCTGCCCAGTACGCAGAAATTGATGAAATCCGAGAGGCTGGATTATTGGCACAGAAGGGCGAAAAAGGGAAAGGAGTTTACGTAGGAGGCTGGATAAATCCGAAAGACGGTAATCAATATTATTTGCGGCACAATGGCAAGGAACACGTGATAGCATTAGCCCCAACCCGTTCAGGAAAAGGAGTAGGATTAGTAATTCCGACGCTTTTGTCATGGGAGCATTCTGTCGTAGTTCTTGACATCAAGGGCGAAAACTGGGCATTAACATCGGGCTGGAGACATGAGAACGGCCACAAAGTTTTACGCTGGGATCCAACCGACGCGAAAGAAGGACATAGTGCGAGATATAACCCTCTTGCGGAAATCCGCATCGGGACGGTTTACGAGACAGGCGACGTTATGAATGTGGCGACGCTTTTGGTTGACCCCGATGGGAAAGGAATAGACGGGCATTGGGAGCAGACGGCGCGCTCTCTCCTGATAGGAGCGATAACTCATGTAGTTTACAGG
>CALGGR010000258.1 GCA_937915755.1 uncultured Fretibacterium sp.
TCACATATAAATACTCTGTTACAGAGGTTATGTTAATTGTGAAGACAGGTTCTGAATATATTTCAGCTGAAATGTTTCAAATGTATAGCAGAAACAGGCAGTTTTTCAGAAACAGCTTTTGAACTTTTCATCTCACAGTCCTCAGTGTCAAAAAGCATCGCTAAACTGGAAAATGAACTCGGAGTATCTTTGTTTCATCGTGTAGCATCAGGTGCGAAATTAACTCCCGCAGGTGAAATCTTCAAAATTCACGCTGACGCAATATTAAGAGAATATGAATACATACGCTCTGACTTAAAGAACTATCAGAGCAAGACGGAAATCTGCTTCGGGTGCCTGGAAAACATAACAAGGAACGACAGGATTGATATGATAAGCTCTTTCAAACGCGAGAATCCTGACATAAGATTGAGATTACTCCTCAGCCACAGCTTTCACTTGTTAGACCTCCTTAAGGACGGAAAAGCCAACCCTGTTTTAGTTATGTTATTAACCAGCTCGGACGGCAAACACACAAGCCTTGACGACCGCAAAATATCTGAATACAAGTCCTATCATCTTTCCGAAGATGAATACATGGTAGTTGTGAGTAATCATCACCCTCTCGCACAGAAGAAGAAAATTACTTGGGCTGATATTCTTCAAGAGCCGCTAATATTCTTCGACCATTCTTACAGCCTCAGGAGAATGTTAGAAGATACCTTTCAGCAGCATAAATCCAAGCCTAATGTAGTAGTGGAGTGCAATTCCGTTGAAAACATTCTGGAACTTGTTGCTCTCAATGCCGGAATAACTTTGCTGCCAGCTTCAATCTCAATGGCCGGCTATCAAGTAACAGCCGTTCAAATTGAGCAGCCGATCATACGACACGAAATCCTGCTGTTAAGAAAGGATACAGAAAATAAACATGCTGTTCAAAAACTTGTGAACTTCATTTTGACATACAGGCCGTATTCCCAAACGGAATAATCATTTGCCTTATGAGAATTGCTGATACATATGCTTCATACTAAACTATGTACACCAATTCAACACAAGGAGGCTAAGTTATATGCGTCAGAACTATGATGTAGTAGTTACAGGCGGAGGTTTTGGCGGCGTTGTTGCTGCTGTAGCTGCGGCACGGCGCGGTGCCAGAACTCTCATCATGGAAAAGGGGATTTGCTTCGGAGGAACAGCTACTGTCAGCGAGGTTTGCGAAATTGACGGGGCATTTACGAGGGACGGCCGCTGTGTGCTTCCAAAAATCGGCTCCAGAAGATAACACGGTATAAACCGTTTCATGATAGAAACTCGCTTAAACGGCGAGTTTTTGTGATTTTTGGTACATGATATGTCATGATAAAACATACATAGCTTGAAGCATTGCCGTACAAAAAACCGTACAAGGGATTTTTCTCTTTTCTTTTTGTACGGTTGCAAATGAAAGGAGATATAAATGTGCTGACAGAGCTTGAAGTTAAGAACGTAAAACCACGCAAAACGAGTTGTTTTATATTGCTTTCCGCTTGGACAATCAAACGATCTGCGATTGTTCAATTAAGCATTTAATCATTGATTTGAACTTTCAAGAATTGTGAAGATTGTAATACCTCTAATAATGGCGTGTTTCATTTTTGGGCTTGGTAATTGCCACACCTTCTCGTTGAACTTCTTTATACAACATCATCCAGAATTAATTCGTCAACACTTTCATTAAAAGTCCTTATATCTGTTCAGTGATTGTGATGCTTGTGACTAAATTGCTGCCCTGGACTTATAATCAGTTACTCATTTTTTCATTAAAAACCTGTTTTACCATAACTTGCAAGAAGACTCCAACCTCTACAGGTGAGAGATGAATTGCGCTAAGTTAAGTGTGATATAATTTTTCTCGTTGTTGAATAACAGGAATAACATAAATTCCGACAATAAAATGTAGTTTTGAAATAAACTCGGTACCTACAGTGCATAGGAAACCTGGACGAAAAGTCCTAAACGCCTTTGGAGAGGACGTAAGACACCCTGATGAAAATCAGAGCGCAGACCTCGTTGAATTAGGAAGCCGTCAATTCCGCGAGGGACGGTAGTGCACTTAGGAGATGAAAATTCATGAGCAGAATAATCACAATAGGCCGCGAATTTGGTTCAGGAGGCCGAGAACTGGCAAGATACATCGCTGAAATCCTCAGCATTGCCTACTATGACCGCGAGATCATCACAGAAATCTCAAAGCGAACATCGCTCTCCGAGAAGTACATTCAGAACGTCGCAGAGCACAAACCCGTTATCCCCTTCCCAATTCACACGGGCAGGACCTTATGGGCGGTAATCCCCGACTATGGACAGGACGTTCAGAAGGAACAGCACGACATTATCCGCGAGATTGCCGGAAAATCTGACTGCCTTATCGTCGGAAGAGGCGCGGATTACATTCTAAGGGACGAGAAGCCTTACAGGATTTTCGTTTACTCCGATGATGAGTCGAAGCTGAGACGCTGCCGGGAGAACAGCTCCAACGATTACGCGAAGGGCGAGGAAATGACCGACAAGGAGCTTTCAAAGAGGATTGAGCAAATCAACAAGGCCAGGGCGGATTACTACGAGTTCTACACGGGTCAGAAGTGGGGCGGAAAGTCAAACTATGATTTATGCGTGAACACTTCAAGGGTTACGGACTTGAGGAAGATCGCTCAGGCTATAGCCTCAATGTGTTAGCATAACAAAAACAGGACGGCTCATTTCGGGCTATCCTGTCTTTTTGTCCCTTCTACTACATTTCGTAACGCATTATGTACTTAGTGTAGAGAGGGATCTTTGCGATTGTCTTGTCGAGTCGCGGGTTTCGGTTCCACATTCTGAAGTTCCGAATCTCGCTCTCCGACCTTCCTCCCTCGAAGAAATCATATACTCCCTTGCTGTATTTCTGTACGAAGAGGAAGAAGCGTCGCTTTCCCACATGAAGATAGAACGTTATCATGTCGTTGGCTTTGCTGACCGTGATTTTGTTTTTCATGGCTGTCTCTCCTCCGCGTTAAAATAAAATTCACAGTATATTATATTATCATCAATCGTTCCTAAACATGGTAAAATTTCTTATCACTTTTTATGACTATAACTTGAGGAGGAAATCACATGCACAATTATCTTGACGTTCTCAAGAAGATAGAGGAGACAGGGGCAAAGGCTTGGCTTGTCGGCGATACAGTCAGAATGATGCAGATGGGCATTCAGCCCGAAATGATAACCCTCGCAATCGACTCTGATGACATGTACGCGGTCTCTCAGGCGATCGGTACAGGAACTGTTGACGCAAGAGGCCCGTTCCCCGCATTAAGAGGGGAGCTTCTTGGCACCAGCTTTCGCGCTTTCGGCCTTAGAGGAGAGACTATCGAGGACGATCTGGCCTGCCGCGATCTGAGCATTGAGGCGATTGCAATAAGGTCTGACGGTGGAATCGTTGACCCCTTCAACGGAAGACTCGACATTCGCAACAAGGTCATTCGTCTCACGGGCGATAATGTGGAGCTTATTGAGGCTGACCCCTTGAGGATTCTCCGTATGCTGAGATTCGCGGCTGAGTTCGAGATGGATGTTTTCTGGAAGACTGAGACAGATGTCAGAAAGTTCCTTGAGCTTCACGCCGACAGAATGAAGAAAATTCCCGCCGAGAGATGGGGGCGCGAAATTCTCAAAGGCATAAGGCGCAGACCTTGCAGGTTCATCGAGCTTTGCGACGATTACGACCTCCTTCCGTTCTTCCTGAAAGAGCTTGAGGATTTGAAGGCTATACCAGACGGAAAAGGCGGCACACTTTATGACCATGTCCTCGAAATTCTCAGGGTCATTGAAGAGCGTTTCGATGTCAACAAGATTATCCAGAATGACGCGTTCGTACTCGCTGGGCTATTCGGGCATATCGGCACAAAGAGGCTCGACCTCAGCGACCGCGACAAGTACACCGACCGTATAATCACGGACTACCTCACGCGCTGGAATATCCCGTCGGAAACTATTGACGACGTTCTCGCAATCGTCAACAACTATCACCGCTTCTATAAGCCGATGTCAGAAGAAATATTCTGCCGTGAAGTCCTGAATCATTCACGCGAAGCATTGGTTGTGGCGTTGCAGTTTGCGAGGTGCGCGGCAATTTCTGAGGGCTTCTTCGAGGATTACAGGGAGGTACTCGACAACAACCGCTGGAATCTCAAGCAGGTACTACGAAGATTCACGACCGTTGAACTCCAGACGCAAGGCTCAACACGTTACATGACTGGGCGCGAGGTAATGAGTCTCCTTCACATGAAGCCCGGAAAGAGAGTCGGCGAACTTCTTGATGGTCTTGACTTTGCGGTAGGCACGGGGAAAGTAGGCTCACGTTCGGCGGCGGAAGCGTGGCTTAAGTCTCAGGTCGCATGAATGACACGATAGCGGCAATCTCAACGGCATTGGGCGAGGGGGCAATCGCAATAGTGAGAATCTCCGGGCCTGATGCCGTTTCTGTTGCGCGTAAATTATTGGCCCGTCAGAATTTCCCCGAACATGGCCGAATGTATTTGACGACTCTCATTGATGACGGTGAAGTTGTTGACCGTGTAATGTGCGTGAACTTCAAGAGTCCCAAGAGCTACACGGGCGAGGACGTTGTCGAAATTCACACACACGGCGGAATTTTGGCGGCTCAGACATGCCTTGAGCTTGCGTTGAGGAACGGCGCAAGGATTGCGGAGGCGGGCGAATTTACCCGTCGCGCATTCGTGAACGGACACATAGATCTCTCGCAGGCTGAGGGCGTACTGTCGGCGATAACTTCACGAAGCAACGAGGCATTGAGGGCAGCGGCAAGGACTTTGACGGGCGAATTGTCGCGGGAAGTCATGAGTATACATAATGACATTCTGGATCTTCAAGGTAAGATTGAGATACAGATAGATTTCCCGGAGGGCGAGACACTCAATGGGCTTGATGTTTCGGGTGAAATTGTGCCGATAATACGCGAACTTGAGGCGTTAATCCCAAGATGTTCCGCCGGAATGCTGTTGAGTCATGGAGTCAGAGCCGTAATCGCTGGCCGTCCAAACGCAGGGAAGTCGTCGCTGATGAATGCCCTCGTCGGCAAGAAACGCGCAATCGTTACGGAAATTCCCGGAACAACACGCGACATCATCGAGGAGAGCGTCATAATATCCGGCGTACCAGTGAGACTTTCAGACACAGCGGGGCTTAGGGGTACAGATGATGTTATCGAGGCTGAGGGGGTGAGACTTGCTATTGAGGCCATGAATGAGGCGGATATATGCGTCTATGTTGCTGACGGCTCATGTGAATTGACGGCTGAGGATTGGGATTACATTCGCGCGCTCGAAGGCCGTAACGCAATAATAGCGGTGAACAAATCGGACTTGCCGGAAAATATCGGCGGGATTGATTCGTCGCTCGCAAAAATTCATGTGTCAGCAAAAACGGGCGCGGGCATTGAGGATTTGAGGCGCGTGATATACAGCATGGCCGTGAAGGATTGTGCTGTCAATGCGGGGCTTAATGTGTCGGCTTTCCAGCTTGAGGAACTCAGGGAGGCACTACAAGACCTGAAGGAAGGGGAAGAATCCGCCGTAATTGGAGCTGGAGAGGACGTTACGGCGGGGCTTTTGGGGTCAGCGAGAGTCAGGCTGCTCCGAGTCTTGGGAGTCGATGCCGGTGATGAGCTTCTCGACTCTATGTTCAGCCGCTTCTGCGTAGGGAAGTGAGTCCATAGCGTCAACGATAGCAATCACGGCTTCCCCGCGCGTCATTCCGTCGTGATACTCTGCGTTGAGATAGGGTGATTTCGTTTTCACGTCATCGCTCGAAATGTCCCCGCTCACAGTCTCAGCCTCTTTAATGTTCATGGCCGTCTCTGCACGTTTCAGAATCTCCGAAAACTCCTTATCCGTAACCTTCCTGTCAACCCCGAATCTTCCAGCAACCCTACGTGTCTTTGAGGGCGTACTGATTTTCTGCTTGGGGTAGACTGGGTACTTCTCCGGCTCAATTAGGCGGTACAGCGTCGCAATCTGAACGGCGGGGTAATACTTGTTGCTTTCGGGGACGTCCGAATACTCCGCAAGCGACATCATCACGCCCGCGTCAGCAAGAACTCTCTGCACATGTACAGCGTGAATATCGCGGGGCTTAACGTCCCAGCTTACAGCGAGTGCCGCCAATGTTCCCACAGCCTGACCCGTCATCATGCAGACTGGCTGAAGACGGAGTGCGCTTGTTGCGAGGCGGGACATTGAGAGATTTTTCTCTGCCGCAAGGAAATTGTCATCGCTCGCGGGAATGAATATCCTCATCGGAACCTGAAACGCTCCCGAAGGTTCATGAGTCCTCATTGCTGACTGTCTTTCACCAAGCTCATGCTCGAAATCATCATCGTCATCGCCCGTGTGAAGGTCGAGAATGTAGCCTCCTATTGCGATTGCGTCAGCGAGTTCCTGATTCTTCTTTCCGTTGCGGTAACTCTCGGAGTTCACGTATATTGCCTCAGAGTTGTAAGTGTAATTGCCGACAATCCTGCGTGATTCGCGGACGTATGGGACTGGGGGCATGTGTCGGGCAATGTTCTTCCATTCGTCGGGAAGGTCTTTTGCGGCTTCTGGAAGTTCGTCGTATTCGTTCTCGTCAATCGACCACGACTCGCCCAATTCGTTCTGAATGTACCAGATGAAATGCAGCGTCTTGATGAGTGCCTTGCGGTTTATGTCAGCTCTGAAGTCAGGACTCTCAAGGTACGCGATTGGGATACCGTATTTCGACTCCCAGCCGTATTGGCCGGGGTAATCGTTGCCCCAGTTCACGCCGGTCTTAGTGATACGCTTCCAGTCCTTTCGCGCACCCGTGTAACTTCCCGGCGACTGCGAGTCTGGGATTGCCCTGTAGCCGTTGTGTGCGGAAAATTCTGCGGGCAGCTTGAACGGCGACCTCTTTCCCTCACCGAAAGTGTTGCGCGAGACATAAGCGAGGTAATTTTTGCGGGCTTTCTCGTAACCCGGAAGGGGCGATTTCGGCTTGAGTGTCTCGGGTACACCTTTGGGGTAATTTCGGATTACGGCTGTCCATGTAATGTCCTGAATCATTGAATCTGGATTCATGTCTGGGAAAATTGAATTTCCAGAACGGTATCGAAGTCCCGCAAGAGGTATAACGTCGCCGTATTCCGTAGCGTCGATGAGAATCTTGCAGTCGAAACTTTGTGTGCCTTCGGGAGTTTTTACGGTTACAGTTTTTCCTTTGTCCGACGATTTCACGCTCACAATCTCCGAATGATAGAGTATATCCGAGCTTGCGGCCATGTCAGCAAGAATCTTGTGGCCGACCAATGGCTCGAACGCTTTACCGTCTGTCTTCCAGTATGACGTAGCGATTGACTTCCTTAGTCCCGCGTAATGTTCCCTCACCTTGTCCATGAACTCACGGTATAATCCGCTCTCACGAAGCCGGGTCATGTCGTCCATCGTTGAGACTCCCGCCGCTGTTGACTGACCGCCCAGCATTCCTGTTGGTTCAATTATCAGGGTGCTTGCGCCGAGACGTTCAGCCTGAATCGCCGCTGAGACCCCCGACATTCCTCCGCCCGCTATGATTATGTCGTGAGCATATGCTGATGACGTTAGAAACACGATGAATAACGCGAGTAATCTTTTCTTCATTCATAAGCCTCCGAGTAATAATGTTCATATTTTACATGACTGTGCTACAATTTTACGAAAATTTTTTCACAGAGGGGAATCATGGACAATACGACAAGAAAATTGAACGGTTCAGAGATATTGATACAATGCCTTCTTGAGCAGGGAGTCGATACGATATTCGGCTACCCGGGCGGGGCAATCCTGAACGTTTACGACAAATTACACGACCACCCGGAAATCCGGCACATTCTCACCGCACACGAGCAGGGAGCTTCACACGCTGCTGACGGTTACGCGCGTTCAACAGGAAGAGTCGGGGTATGCCTCGCAACTTCAGGGCCAGGCTCAACGAACCTCGCTACAGGCGTAGCAACCGCGTACATGGACAGCTCACCGGTCGTGTTCATAACCTGCAACGTAAATTCCGACCTCATTGGGCGCGACTCGTTCCAGGAAGTTGACATAACCGGCGTAACTCTGCCAATCACGAAATGTTCCTACATAGTCAGCAACGTCCATAATCTTGCCGACACAGTGAGGGAGGCTTTTGCTGTTGCGCGTTCAGGGAGGCCCGGCCCGGTTCTCATTGACATTCAGAAGAACGCAACGGCTGACGAGTGCGAATATTCACCCGTAACACCCGAAGAATTTTTCTCAGGCAAAAACACAAGAATGGAGCGGTTGAGAGCCACTCATCACCCCGCTATAGGCTGCCCGGAGATTGACATGAAAGCGATAGAGCAGCTTGCGGAAATGATCGAACGCTCGGAGAAACCGCTGATGATTTGCGGAGGGGGCGTCGTTCGTTCTGGGGCATCTGGGGAATTTAGGACGCTCGCGGAGAAGATTGACTCTCCAATCGCAATAACGGTAATGGGAGGCGGGGCGGTTCACGGAAGGCACCCGCTCGTTACGGGAATGATAGGTATGCACGGCTCTCAGGCCTCGAACATGGCGTGTGATGCTTGCGACTTGCTGATTGCTGTGGGTTGTAGATTCTCGGACAGGGTAACTCTGAATCCTGCGGGCTTTGCGAAGAACGCGAAGATCGTCCACATTGACATTGACCCGTCAGAAATCGACAAGAACATCAAGACCGACCTCCACATCATCGGGGACGCTAAGGAAGTTCTCACACTTCTACTCTCGAAGCTCAAGGGCAGCAAGACCAATGACGGCTGGAAGAATTACGTCTTCTCATTCAGGCGCGAGACGGAATATGACGACCCTGAAGACGGGACATTGACACCGAAGGAGATACTTTCGGCGGCGGCTGAGATTCTCCCTCAGGATACTATGGTTACGACCGATGTCGGTCAACATCAGATGTGGGCGATTCAACACTTCAAGTTCGACTATCCGGGACAGCTCATAACGTCGGGAGGATTCGGAACAATGGGCTTCGGTCTCGGCGCGGCTATTGGAGTTCAGGCGGGCAACCCCGAAAAGACAGTCCTTCATGTAACTGGTGACGGCTCATTCCGAATGAACTGCAACGAGCTTGCAACAGAGCAGTATTACAAGATGCCGATAATCACCCTCCTGTTCAACAACTCGACTCTCGGAATGGTGAGACAGTGGCAGCACCTGATATATAAGGAGCGTTACTCACAGACGACACTCGACAGAGGCCCGGACTTCGTGAAACTCGCAGAGGCTTACGGCATTCACGGCGCGACAGTGAGGGACGATGAGACATTGAGGCGGGTGCTTACGGAGGCTGTGAACTCACGTTCTGACGGACTGGGCTGGGTCATCGACTGCCGGATTGACATTGACGAGATGGTGAGGCCGATGGTCGGCGGAAACAGCTTCATCACGAATTTCATGCTCTACTAGGGGGTGAACGAAATGCAGGCAAAAGAAGACAGCAAGAGCCTCAAACGATACACGATAATAACGGCGATGGACAACGAGGCGGGCGTTCTCTCACAGTTGGCACACCTTTTCTCGCGTAAGGGTTATAACATTGAGACGATAGCGGCAGGCTGGACGGTTGACCAAAATGTAACGCGCTTCACGATTGAGATATATTCGGATGAGGAGAGGATAAAACTCCTTTGCAGCCAGCTCCGTAAACTTGTGCCGATACATTACGTTGAGATACTTGACCCGTCGAAGTCGATACGCCGTGAGCTTATGATGGTGCGAGTGAAGGCTGAAGACAGAGCATCACGGAATGAGGTTATCCAGATATGCAACATATTCAGGGGATCTGTCGTGGACATTACGCCTGACAGTATCACTGTGTCGGTTACGGGTGATGACCAGAAGACGGGAGCGTTCGAGGAACTTCTCAAAGAGTTCGGGATAATTGACCTCGCAAGAACTGGAATCGTAGCTATTGAGCGTGGTGAAATGTAGTGTTAAAATATAAGCCTCTGAACAAAATTTGGGGGCTTGTTCATTTTATCAAAGATATGTAAAAGGAGGTATTGACAAAAGTGAAAAAATCTGCGTATAATTGTCAGCAGTCAGCAGTTCTAATTGTCTCCTCAAATTCCTTGTAAATTCACTCAAAATCAGCATTTCAGGTTTTATCTCTTTAGCTATACTTTCCTTAGGGTGTTTTTTCTATTACAACATTCCTTCACATTATACTGATAAAGATAATGTTACTGCATATAGAAACGATGTTAATGCGTTCTATTCAAAGGGTACTGAAGGGTTCGGCTGGGGCTGGACAAATAATGAAGGTTATGTGAATACTGATAATTTTACACATGGAATGGATATCGACATTCTTGTTATGGGGTCGTCGCATATGGAGGCATTTCAAATTATGCAGGAAAACTCTGCGGCATGTCTTCTAAATTCTCAGTACGGTTTGAAAGTGTACAATGTAGGAGTCAGTGGCCATCGTTTTGCATTATGTGCGTCAAACCTCAAGGCAGCAGTTGATAAATACAGACCTTCAAAATTCGTGGTAATAGAAGCTGCCTCAGTAAATCTCACAAAAAAAGAAGCTATCAACGTCATTCACAACAGAGTGCCCAAACAGTCGGCATATGACCAGGGTATATTATCCATCTTAAGGAGCATATGGTATCTACGACTCCTGTATGCTCAGTACATAGCACCTTCATCTCGTCAGATTTTTATGCCTTCTCCACAAGGCGAGAATATAGCAAAAGAGCCTGCTGACCCTGAAATACTTTCGGAAATGCTTGGCACTATGAATGATGCTGTCTCTCTTTCGGGAGCAAAACTTATCATCGCGTATCACCCTAGAGTTTCCCTGAACAAAGACGGTACTCTGTCAGTGAATGATATTCATGAAAACATAAAGCTGTTTTCTGTTTTATGCGCGGAGAACGGGATTTATTTTCTCAACATGGCCGAGCGTTTTCTCAGTGAGTACGAAAGAGATTACACTCTCCCTTACGGCTTTTGGAACACCTCAGTCGGAAAAGGGCACATGAACACAGAGGGACACAGAATGTTCGCAGATGAAATTTACGCTCTCATCAAGAGAATCGAGGCAGCTGTACTTGCGGATCATCTTTCCGTTTTCGTTGATGATGTCTTCGGTGTCCCTGTTGCGTTTCACTGGGCGACAATCATTCTTGCGGTCATATCGTACTCGATGCAGATATATTTTGACTTCTCCGGCTACTCTGACATAGCTATAGGCTGTGCGAAATGTCTCGGATATGACTTCATGACGAACTTCAACCTTCCCTACATATCACGGAGCGTTACGGAGTTTTGGCGGAGGTGGCACATTTCACTCTCCGGCTGGCTGAGGGATTACCTTTACATTCCGCTTGGCGGGAACAGGTGCGGGAAGTTCAGGCAGCTCGTTAACCTCATGATCACGATGCTTCTCGGAGGATTATGGCACGGGGCAAAATGGACGTTCGTATTCTGGGGAGGATTAAACGGGCTTGCTTTGTGCGCCGAGAAAATATTTTCCTCCAGAAAGAAATCGACAGGCATATTCACGGGCTTGATGAAGATTGTTGCCGTGTTCTCGTTCATCTCATTCACATGGATATTCTTCCGTGCTGAAAATTTCTACGATGCTTGGGTGGTAATCAGGGGGATATTCACATTACAGGACGGAATAAGACAGCCGTTTTTCTGGACGTTTGCTTCGTTGGCGATACTCATAGTATCCGAAATCGCTGCGTCATTCAGAGCCGGGCGCGAAAATCTTGGGGCTGTAACAGGCTTTACCCCTATCATGAACCTGAACACAATAGCGGGGCTTACGACATTTTTCGTTTTCGTGGGCTTGATTTTGGGACTGGCTTTTACTGGTGAAAATCCGTTCGTCTACTTCCAATTCTGAGGTATGATTCCCCCAACCATATTATGACTGGGGGATTAACTTATTTCTCGTAAGCCTTGAAGAAATGTGTCGAGACTCTCTTTTCCATCGGCGGCAACTTCATATAGTCCCCGTAAAGAGCCGTAAGCCATTCATCATATCCAGCCGGAGCGTTATACATCTTCCCCTCAAACTCAAGCTGTGTCATCTTCTCCAAGACCTCGCGCCTGCAAACCGCATTCCTCAATCCCGTGAAGTCCCCGACAAATCCAGTGTCATGTTCAGCGTAAGTCTTCGCGTTCTTCACGAGTGCCCTGACGAAATAATGTCGCGGGAAAATCCTCAGTATCGCCCTGAATGCAGAGACAGCAATCCTCCTAAGGAAACCTCCGCGCGTAGGCTTCAAGAAAATTGGAAGTTTCCGCCCTAGATTACACACCCTTAATACACCGCGCTTACGAAACATCTTCATCTGTTCTGACTTATCTTCCGGCGCACTGTCCATAACGAATATGTCAACGTATACCGAAAGTTTCTCGCCCTTTTCGTTCGGCTCATATAAGACTGTCGAAGTATCTAATACTTTTCCGGACCATTCAAAGCTCTCAGGATCATTCTCGTAGCAGACGAATTTGTAACGGTCATTCTTAGCGTTGAAGACGGCCATGAATTTATCGTAGTCCGACCTCAGCATACCCAAGTCAATATCATCGTCCCATGGAATATAGCCCTTGTGTCTCACAGCTCCCAGCAATGTACCGCCATTAAGCCAACATTTTATCCCGTTGTCCTCGCAGAACTTCATTACGACGTCGATAATCTCAATCTGTATCTCCTTCAGCCTCGCAGCGTCAATCTCTTTCATTTTCTCCCTCCAACAAAGAAATACCCCCCTGCTTTCACACAGAGGGGCAAAAATTCATGTCTCCTATTTCACCGCGATTACAGGCGAATATTTCACGCCCTCATTGAGCCAGACGCTCACGGAAATTCTGCGGCCTTCGGGTACAGCGTCAATCTCCGCGCCCGCCTCGTCGTAGAACTCCGCAATCTCGTCATCGTCAGAGCCTTCACCGTCCGGGTATGCAAGCCAGTACAGCTTCGCGCCCACTTGAGCATTCTCCGAGAGTTCGGCCTCGAAGTCATACATTCCTGATACATCAACACTGACTTCAGGAAGCCTTGCCGCGATTATGTAGCTGTCATCAATGTCAATCACTCGTGTTTCAGCCAAAATTTCCGGCATCGCTGACGTTTCAGGAACATAGTTCTCCGTCGTTTGTGCTGGCGGTGTGTCTTCCGCTTCCGCCGTAACTTCCTGAGCTGTTGCGTTTGACCCCACTGCGTTGGGATCAACTATGCTTATCGTGAATGACTTGCTGTCCTCGCCGATCGTGTTCGTCGCCTTTATGGTTACTGGGAAATCTCCAGCTTCCGTCGGTCTCCCGCTGAATGAGCCGGAACTGAACCTCAGCCCTCGCGGAAGTGTGCCCTCAATCGTCCAGCGTATTGTTGACGTTCCCGTAGCTGTAACCCTCGTGCTGTAATTCGTGTTCAGCCTGCCAGCAGGAAGTGATGCCGTCGTTATCGTCGGAGGTGTCTGCGTTCGCATTGTAACCCGTTTCGTCGCCCTGCCGTCAGCATTCATGGCCGTTATCGTGATGCTTGTCGTAGCGTCCCTCGTTGGAGCCGTCCCGGAAAGCGTCGCCGTATAATCGCCCGTCTGCGTCAACGTGAAACCGCTGACACTGTTCATGCTGTAGGTGATATTCTTCGAGCCCTCAACATTAAAATCAACATTCACAGGGCTTCCGATCTTGCAGAGAATGTTCACAGTGCTCTCCGAAGGTGATGTGAATCTCGGAGTCGTACCTGCTGACGTGAAGTTTACACGCCTCGTTACTGTTGATACCGTGTTAGTGGCCGTGAACGTTATGGGAAGGTTTCTGATGGAAATCGCCGGTGTTCCCGTGATTTCCGCAGTTCCGTCCGCAGAATTGCAGGTGAACGAAAGCCCCAAGTCCTCAAGCCCGGTTATCCCGAATCTTGCCTTGTCAGAGTCCGAGATGCTGTACGAGATCTCGATTGGCTTCGTCCCTGTCGCGTAAATCCTGCTACCCCTGTAAGACTGTCCTGTTGTTGCCCGCGTCAATGTTGCTGTGAGTCTCGGTGCAACCCCCCTGACCCTGAAGTTCACGGTGTAATCACGTGAGCCTGCAACGTTCGAGAGCGTCAAGTTCACCGAATACTCGCCCGCAACTACCGGGATTCCCGTTATCGTCGCCGTAGTTCCCGAATCGTTCTGGGAGTAACGCATAGTGTCGGGAAGTCCGTCGATCGTCCACGTTATAGGTGTCGTACCCGTTGCCGTGAAGCGAGCTGTGTATGACGTGTCCGTCGTGGCCATGCTCATTCTTGCTGACGAGACTGTGGGCTTCTGGAGTATGGTGATCGGTACACGGAGCGTCGTGTTTCCGCCGGAGTTCGAGGCTCTCACGGTCATCGTGAATCTTCCGGCTCTTGACGGCGTTCCAGAGAGCAACCCGGACGTGTCCATTCTCATTCCCGACGGCTGACCTGAAATCCTCCACACTATAGGCTCAGTGCCCTTTGACGTCTTGAACTGAATGTTGCTGTAGGGTTCGCCCATAATGCCATCTGGAAGAGTGCCTGGGTCTTCAATCTCTGGGGGCTGTGCCCTGACCGTGAGCCTGAGCGTCCTCGTTACCGGCCTGTTGTCGAGCTGTGTTGCAATGTTCTCTGCTGTAATCCTGACGTTGTAAGTCCCGGCTTTCGTTGGAGTTCCGCTGATGGCCGCTGTGCTTTCGCTGAACGTTAGACCCTCAGGAAGTCCCGTTACCGTGATAGTTATGGGGGCTGTTCCTGTCGTGGTTATCGCGCATGAATACGCCTCGTCAACAACTGCAACCGGGAAACTTGAGAGCCTTATCGTAGGCTTTTCGGGCCTCGCATTTATTACGAAGTTCACGGTAAATTCTGTACGGCTTGATGAGGTGGTAGCTGTTACAGTAACCGTGTAATTTCCCGCTCTTGACGGCCTCCCTGAGATCAGACCGCCGCGGCTGAGTGATATACCCGACGGCATACTTCCTGACGCTGTCCATGTTGCTGACTGCGAGGAAGGAAGTGCGAGAAGCTGTCTGAGATTGTAGCCGACATATCCCGTGAGATTCACCGTATCACCCGTCAAAACTGCTATGACGTTCACGGTGTATGACCTCGTCGCTGTACCGTAAGCATTCGTTGCCATCACAGTGAATGTGAATGTCCCTGAAGCTGTCGGAGTTCCTGTGATCGCGCCGGTTGACGAGTCAAGGCTCAAGCCTTCAGGGAGAGTGCCGGAAGAGACAGACCACGTTATCGGCGATGTTCCAGTTGCCACGAGGATCTGTGAGTATGAGGTGTTGAGTTTGCCCTCAGGAAGCGTTGAGGTCGTTATGGTCGGTCTTACACCTGCGGGCGCAATCGTTAGCGTCAAGGTCTTCGTGTCATTTCCGTAAGCATTCCTCGCCGTTATTGATGGCCTGTAAGTCCCAGCTGTTCTCGGAGTACCTGAGATCACTCCCGTTGACGAGTTCACGCTCAATCCCGAAGGCAATCCGCTTGCAGACCACGTTATAGGCGATGTCCCCTCTGCGCTTAATGTGAAGCTGTAGGACTGATTTGCCTGACCGTCCGTGAGGGAGGTCGTCGTGATTGATGGCTTAACACCTGCGGCCGCTATCGTTAGCGTTAGGGTCTTTGAGTCCGAGCCGTAAGTATTCGTAGCCGTTAATGTGATGCTGTATGTCCCGGCTGTGGTAGGTGTGCCTGAGATTACTCCCGTTGAAGAGTTCACGCTCAACCCTGATGGTAATCCGCTTGCAGTCCACGTTATAGACGATGTTCCCGTCGCAGTTAGTGTGAAGCTGTAGGACTGTCGTGCCTGACCGTTCGTGAGCGATGTCGTCGTGATGGAAGGCTTCACCCCTGCGGCTGTGACCGTGAGAGTCAGAGTCTTTGAGTCCGAGCCGTAAGTATTCGTAGCCGTCAATGTGACGCTGTAAGTCCCGGCTGTAGTAGGTGTTCCTGAGATTACTCCCGTTGATGAGTTCACGCTCAACCCTGACGGTAATCCGCTTGCAGTCCACGTTATAGACGATGTTCCTGTCGCTGTCGGTGTGAAGCTGTAGGACTGCCCTGCCTGAGCGTTCGTTAGGGAAGTCGTCGTGATTGAAGGCTTAACCCCGCTCGCTGAGATCCTTATGGTGTACTGCTTGGTGTCCGTGCCGTAGCTGTTCGTCGCGGAAAATGTGGGAGTGTACGTTCCTGCCGTCGTTGGAGTTCCCGATATTTCGCCGGAAGAGCTTATAGTCAGCCCGGGAGGAAGCGAGCCTGAATACAGCGCATATGTTATCGGTGATGTTCCTGTCGCTGAAACTCCCGCGCTGTATTTCTCCCCGACTTTGCCGTCAAAAAGCGAGGACGTTATTATCTTAGGGGGATAAGTTACAGTCAGCGTGTAACTCTTAGTGTCAGAGCCGGAACTGTTCGTCGCTGTTATCGAGAACGTATAGCTTCCTGCTGTTGTCGGTGTCCCGGAAATCACACCCGTTGAGGAATCGAGACTCAATCCTGTCGGAAGGCTTCCTGAACTTCTTGACCATGTTATCGGGGTTGTCCCTGTTGCCTCAAGCGTTGCGCTGTATGCCTCGTTGACCTTGCCGCTCGGGAGTGAGGTTGTCGTGATGGTCGGGGCTGTCCCTGTGCTTGAAGAGCCTGTTACCGTGTAGGCCTTGATCGTCGCGTTGACGCTGTTGCTCTTGCCGGTTGTCCATGATGAACCATTAGACGAGAAGAAGCTGCCGTCCTCTGTCTTGGAATTGGCAGTTACACCGTCTGTCATTTCAACTGGTGCCATACCAGTACCCGTATATGTTACGACAACCGAGAAATACTGGTTCTTCGTGAGGTTGACAGGGGTGTTCAAAGTTACTGTGTGCCATCCTGCATAGGGGATTGTTCCGGACATCGTTGATACAGAACTTCCGTTAATCGGGCTTGATGAAGGCATTGACGACATTCCGATGTAGACGTTTATCTCATACCCCATGTTGTTGTCTTTCGTGAAGAAGCCGACTTCGGTCAATTTCTCGTTGTCCCTTTCAGACTTGAAGACGTTTGCAGTATGAATCGTTGAGCCATTGTACCCCCATGTTCCCCCCCAGCCCAACGGAGAATAGTCATAAACTTTCATGTCAGGGTCAGCCTTCTCGACAATGAACGCTGTTCCGTCTGTGAGGTACTGATTGTAGGACATCCAGAAATAACCATCATCGCCGACATTCTCAGTACCATTCCACCACTTGTCACCCCACGAGTTCTTGATAAGCCATGCTCCGTCAACGCCCGGATTTGTTTTGAAGTTACTGCTTGAGTAACTGTCGTCCCAGCCAACTATCTGGACAGCGTGATTCGTACTTGAGGAACTGTAATAGTAGCTCGTTCCGTTTGAGGCAGTCTTTCTGTAGTTTGAGGCAACACTGTAATAGCTCGCCATGACAGAACCGTTCTCCATGATTCGGCGTTTCACAATGTCGCGGTTTGTTGTTGGTGAGTTCACGTTGACCCTACCACTATTCATCGCAAGGTAATAGACTTCGCGCAGTCTTACCGCCATAGTGTAATCGTCAGGGTTTGCCTTTGAGGGTTGTGTGGGGTAAGGGGCTTCAGCCTCTGTAGTAGGCCCTGAGAGTCTGGAGAACAATGTTGTAGGGTAGAATGCGTTTCCACCAAGATTCAGGATAGTTTCGAGGCTTGAATTCTGGTAGCTCCCGACTCTTTTTGATGAATCGCTGTTCCTGAACGTGAACCATGCAAGGTGCATCTCCGACAAATCATATGTCCCCAATCCCTTCATGAGCAAATTGGACTCAATGGCTCCAATTGAAGCATGTGCCCAGCAAGTGCCGTAAGGATTCTGATTCTTGACGCTGGTAACATAGCTCTTGCCGTTCACGTCGCGGAGGTCGTACTTCGATGGGATTGCTGTGTCCTTCAGTAATGGGACAGGTGAGTCGTTCGTCTCGATCGGTGGATTGTCCGCAAGATGAGATAGGTCAATGTGGAAGGGTATGTAGCCGTTGTTGTGAGTCTCGCCTGCGCCGGATCTCAAGAGCTGCGGAGAAGACGAATCGTTCTCGTGCTGCTTCAGCCATTCGAGATACGCAGGTGAATATGGCTCGAAAGTAGGTTCGCCTACATCGTCCGCAAACGCTGAGACCGTGAACAAAAGAAGCAGCGTTACGGAAACACTCAGTGCTTTCAAAAATTTCTGCATTCCGAAAAACTCCTTTCATGTGAAATATAATAAGTCTCGGTGTAAACTTGTATATATTTTATCAAAGGTGGCGGAATTTTCTGTGCGTTTATTCATTACGACACTCTCGCTTTTGTGCGTAATATCATTTGGCTATGCTCTTGCGGGTTACGGGCGTTCGCTTTTCGGGGAAGGAGTGAGAATGGATTACGTTGTCGGAGGATTAGGGGCTGGCTTCGTTTTCGGAGGGCTGGCTATGGCTATATGGTACTGGAAACGAAAAGATTTTTACGATTACGATGAGTAAGATTGTATAATATCCACATTTCATTACGGAAGGGATTTTCATCATGGACATCAAGAAACTTGAACAACGATACGAGGGCAAAGCCAAAAAAGTCTACGCAACCTCTGACCCTGCGTATTACATTGTAGAATACAAGGACGATGCTACGGCTTTCAACGGTCTCAAGCATGGCACAATCTCAGGCAAGGGTGTAATCAACAACAAGATGAGCAACCTCATGTTCCAGCTCCTCGAAAAGGCAGGCGTGAAAACTCACTTTGTCGAGCAGCTCAGTGATAGGGAAACAGTTGTGAAGGCAGTCGAGATTGTCCCGCTCGAAATCATCATCAGGAACGTAGCAGCAGGTTCATTCTCGAAGCGTTACGGTGTCGCTGAGGGTACAGCCCTGAAATGTCCTACGCTGGAATTTTCCCTCAAGAATGACGAGCTCAACGACCCGCTCATCAATGACAGCCACATAATTGCTCTCGGTGTTGCAACAGAGAAGGAGCTTGACGAAATCCGTACGCTTGCCTACAAGGTCAATGATGTACTCCGCGAGTTCTTTGCGGGAATTGGGGTCAAGCTGATTGACTTCAAGATTGAGGCGGGGCGTTTACCTGATGGGACAATAATTCTTGCCGACGAAATTTCTCCCGATAACTGCCGCTTCTGGGATGTCGTTACGCATGAAAAACTTGACAAAGACCGCTTCCGTCATGATTTGGGCGGCGTCGAAGAGGCTTATCAAGAAATGTTGCGTCGCTTGACTTTGTAAGAAGAATTTTTCGGGGGCGGAGGGATTTTTAACCTTTGTCCCCTTTGATTTTTGTGAGGTATTGAAATGGAGCAACTGACTTATAAAGATTCGGGCGTAGACATCGACGCGGGCAACGAATCGGTACGATTGATAAAAGATTTTGTCCGCTCAACTTACCGCCCCGAAGTTTTGGGAGACTTGGGCGGCTTCGGCGGATTGTTCGCGCTGAAAAATTATGACGAGCCGATTTTGGTATCGGGCACGGACGGCGTCGGCACCAAATTAAAAATCGCGTTCAAACTCAACAAGCATGACACAATCGGGCAGGACGCGGTTGCCATGTGCGTTAATGATATTCTCGTTCAAGGAGCCGAGCCGCTGTTTTTCCTTGATTATCTGGCAGTCGGCAAACTTGTACCCGCGCAGGTTGCCGAGATTGTCAAAGGCGTTGCCAAAGCTTGCGAGGAGTCGGGTTGCGCGTTAATCGGCGGCGAAACTGCGGAGATGAGCGGCTTTTATCCTGCCGGCGAGTATGACATTGCGGGCTTTGCGGTCGGCGTCGTTGAACGTAAAAATTTGATAACGTCTGCGCGGGTTAAGGTCGGAGATATTTTAATCGGCTTGCCGTCAAGCGGACTTCATTCCAACGGCTTCAGCTTGGTTAGGAAAATCGTCTTCGAGCGCATGAAATTTACGGGCGACGAATTCATTGACGAGCTTGACAAGACTATTGGCGAAGAACTCTTGACACCGACGAGGCTTTATCCCAAAATTTGCTTGCCGCTGATAAAAAAATTCGGCGAAAAAATTCACGGGCTTGTTCACGTGACGGGCGGCGGCTTTTACGATAACATTCCCCGCGCATTACCCGAAGGCTTAGGCGTGACGATTGACGCAGACGTTTGGGCAGTGCCGAAAATTTTTAAGCGTTTGCAGGAGTGGGGCAACGTTCCGCGCTACGAGATGTTCCGTACGTTCAACTGCGGCATTGGCATGATTTTGATTGTCAGCTGTTCTTGTCTATTTGATTCAATATAGACTTGAACTGTTGCCAAAATGATGGGAAAGACTTATTCACCACAGCTTCGTTGTCAATCTTCATATTGCGGTGTAATAGTAATAGCGGCGCAAACGCCATAGCTATGCGGTGGTCTTCGTGTGTATTGATGACATCTACGGGCTTTAGCTTTGAGGGGAATATGTGCATTATGTTCTCCCCCACCTCGATACGGCATCCCATGCGACGCAGTTCCTCGCAGATGGATTCTATGCGGTCAGACTCTTTGTGTCGTAGGTTCTTTATTCCGCGTAGATAAGCATCAACTCCCATGATGGCGCATACGACAGCAACCGTAGGAAAAAGGTCTGGACTGTCGGTAAAGTTATAGGACAGCTTTTTGTCGGCTTTGCCATTAGAGAGAAGACGCAAAGATGTGGCACCCTTGCGGTATGGTGAGTGTACCTGCTGTGTTGTGACTCCGAAGTGCTTAAATAGTTCGCTTGCAATGGCATCGCCTTGACAGCTGTTGAGAGAGAGGTTTCGCAGTCGGATGCGTGTGCCGGGGAGTATGGCGGAGATGGCGTAGAAGTAGGATGCTGCCGACCAATCATTTTCTATGGTTACA
>CALGGR010000259.1 GCA_937915755.1 uncultured Fretibacterium sp.
CTCCTTTTTTTATTAGAGTATCATGAATCATTAATCTTGTGAAGACACGTTCTTAGTTCTCAGGTGCAGGGCAAGAGAAGGAGCGGCAATCCTTTCCGGCGTGTCCGGATAAATGCCAACCGCCACGTTGCCGGTTACGACCGATGCAACTACAGGGCGGTTTTTTCATGCGCAAACAATGGGAAATATATTTTTCGACGCTAATGTGCTGTACGATGCCGGAGCTAAGGCAATGAGCGGGTCAAAATTCAAGTACGCCACTCAGCTCTATGAGGCAAACCACTTGTTATATACCGCAATGTTGCAAAAATCTTTGAGTGACGGCACCTATACCCCGACTTCAGGCAAAAAGTTTTTAATTTCCGAGCGGGGCAAGACAAGATTTATCACGAGTAATACCACGGTAGACAAAATGGTGAATCATGTGCTCTGTGATGAGATTTTGACGCCATGCTTGGCTAAATATTTGATTTACGACAACGGCGCAAGTCAAAAAGGCAAAGGCGTTGATTTTCATCGCCGTCGCTTCACGGCTCATCTGCACAAGTACTTTATGGGGCACGGCACGAACGAAGGGTACATTTTGCTCGGGGATCTGTCAGGCTACTATGCCAACATTTTGCACGATACCTGCTACAAAGTTTTGGAGCATTTTTTGTTACGGTCAATGGATGATCCAGCTTTTGTTTTGACGTTGCTCCGGAAAATCTTCACGACGTTTCGGCTTGACGTTAGTCGCTTTTCGGACGACGAAATCCGGCGGATGTACGCGGGAAAAGTTGATCCAATGCTCAACTTACACGCTGACCCCCGCACACTAACGGGGGTTAAATTTTTGCTGAAAGGTGTAGACATTGGCAACCAGCTTTCCCAAAACATCGGGATCATATATCCGTACAGGCTCGATAATTTTGCGAAAATCGTGTCCGGTATCAAACACTACGGGCGATACACAGATGATTTTTACGCAATGAGTTCGAGTCGCGAAGAGCTTGAGCGTTTGCTCGACGGGCTTAAAGCTATCGCCAAAGAGTTCGGGATTCTCATCAATGACAAAAAGACAAGAATTGTAAAGCTAAGTGGGTTTTATCGGCATTTGCAAGACGGCTACTGCCTCACAGAAACAGGGAGAGTAATCCGAAAAATCAACCCGAAGTCAATCACTCGTGAACGCCGGAAGTTAAAAGCGTACAAAAGACTGCTGAAGTCGGGGCGAATCACATACGCGGAAATAGAAAATATATTCAAGAGCTGGCTCGGTGCGAATTTCAAGCGGATGTCGCACCGCCAAATTTATCAAATGTCAGAGCTTTTTCACGCTCTGTTCGGGAGGAACCCAAAATGGAAGAAAAAACGGGGAAAAACTCGTTCGAAATTACGCTGGCTGATGGCTCACAACTCAAGCAGCTGGAACTAAACGGCAACAACTTCTTGAGCAAGAACAAAGTTACAGCTGAGACGTTCAGAGGCAAACTTGCTCACGTTGTGATTGCAGGTGACGCGGAAGTGGACACCGAAGGGCTGATCGGAGAGCATGACCACATGGAGCTTGTGCAGATTGCTCACTACACGCAGGCAAGTCATGGGCTGGCCGATGGGTGGTACTTCGTGCTCAGGGATATGCCGCGAGATAAACTTGAGGCACTGCAAACTCGTGGGGACATCGACTATATGGCGATGATGCTTGACGTTGAACTGTAGGAGGTTGAATAATGTACGAAAAAATCAAAAAGTACTATGACGCAGGTGTTTGGGATGAGGATAGAGTGAGGGCCGCAGTAATGAAGGGCGTAATCATAGCTGATGAGTTTCACAAAATCACCGGCCACGGGATCATCGACAACAACGATGGTGTAAAATAGCTGTCGCAGACGGTACAGAATGAATGTGAGAGGAGCTTAACGGCTCCTCTTTTTGTTTGATATTGAAAGGAGAGCGCAATGTGGGAAAAGATAAAAAAGACAGTCATCGAGCAAGTCATGTGGGCGGAAAAGAATCTCAAAGGGAAGAACGGCGCGCAGAAACGCAAGGCCGTCGTGTCAAAACTCGATGAGGTGATAAAGCTCCCGCCATCACTGGAATGGCTTGACGACATGATTTTGGGGTGGCTCGTTGACAGGGTTTGTGATCAACTTAATGAGTTGACGCGGCATAACTTTGGCGAGTGGGAGTTGAGTGAAACTCAAGAGCGCGAAATCGCGGATGAGATTCCCGATCCGGAAGATTCGTTTATACCGTACTAGAGGTGAATGGAATGGATGCTCAAGAAAAATTTGATAGAGCGATAGCGTTCAGCTTGAAGTGGGAAGGCGGGCGTAACTTTAACGTGGTGAATGGCAAGCCTGTAGTAAAGGGATCTGCCAAAAATGACGCAGGGGGTGCCACAGCTTACGGCATAATCATCCCGACTTTGAAGGCTGCATACAGCGCTGGGATAGTCGGTCATCAGGACATCTGCAAGCTAACCCAGGCGGAAGCACGAGAGATTTACCGTGTGAACTTCTGGGAGCGTTACAACTGGGGACAGTTGGAGTGGCCAGTGTGCCTCTGTTGCCTTGACTGTTGTATCAATCACGGCAATTTTGCTCAGATACTGCAAAGGGCGGTTATCGACTGCGGGCAATCAGTAATTGTCGACGGGAAGTTCGGACCGAAGAGCTTTGCGGCTCTCAAGGCTTGCGATCCTCACCGGCTTGCTGATGCGATCTACAAACAACGTAAGCTCTACTACGAACGAATCATCGCGAGGAACCCCAAGCAGGCAGTCTTCCGCGCAGGGTGGATGAGACGCGCTGATGAGATGGCGAGAACAGCGGGTGTGAAGATATGAACGATGAAATATCCGAATTTTTCGTCGCTGGAATCATAGGGCTGGCAGGCTGGTTTTTCGGAGGCCTTGACGGATACATTAAGGTACTGATTGCCTGTACCGTTATCAACTACATTACAGGGATATGCAAAGCGGGAGTTGAAGGCACTATATCTAGCAAAATAGCTTTCAACGGCATTGCTAGAAAAATTACCATGTTCCTGTGCGTTGGCCTAGCTAACATCATCGAGAATCATCTTCTCCCTGATAAACCGGGATTCAAGATAGCTATCATCTTGTTTTACGTTGGCAACGAGGGCATAAGCATAATAGAAAATGCTGACGCTCTCGGAGTGCCAATCCCAAAATTTCTGCGAGGAAGATTTCTTGAGTTCAGCAAGAAGAATCAGAAAGATTCTGTTAAACTATCCAAGTAATCAGCCCACCACTGCATGAGCTTGATCCTTTCGGGGAGATACTCAGCGTGGTTATATGCTCCGCGAATCGTGTTTTTATCAATGTGGGCAAGCTGTCGCTCGATGACGTCGCGGTTCATCCCGTGTTCGTTCGCGACTGTTGAAAACATTGCGCGAAAACCGTGGGGGACAATCTGGTTGTTAGTGAAACCGATAGTCCTCAAGGCAACGCGCACACCGTTGTCGGACATACACCTCGCTGATCCGCGAGGGTTGGGGAACAGCCATCGGCCAGAGCCTGTTATCGGTCTCAGCTCTTCCACCACTGCTTTGACTTGAGAGGACAGCGGGACTATATGCCTTCGCCTCATCTTCATCTTTTCGGCGGGTATGTCCCATGTATCCATTTTTATTTCCGTCCACTCTGCCGATCGAACTTCACCGGGGCGCGCCGCAGTATAGACGGAGAAAAGCAACGCGCAACGCATCAAGGGGTAGGGGTACGCTTTTATGGCTCTCATGAGGAGAGCTATATCGGCAGGGTCGGTTAATGTCGCGTAGTGGTTACGGTGGAGAGATTTCAAGGCCCCGTTGAGCGCATAAGTCGGGTCATACTTTATCAGGTCGGAGGCGACGGCGAATCGGAAAATCTGTCCCGTAATAGTCTTGACACATCTGGCCGTTTCTTCGTGGCCGTCATCTTCGATTTTGCGGCAGATTTGCAGGACGTCGCTCGGCGTAATCTCTCCGATCGGCTTATCGCCGAGTGACGGCAACACATTCTTTTTGAGCCGGAGATTCACCATCCTCAGGTAACTTTCAGCTTTGTCGCTCATGCGGACTTTCAACCAGTCTTGCATGACGTCTGAAAATGTTGTTGGTTTCATTTTGCGCGAAGGACTTTCACCTTTTGCCCTTCGCGTTTGTATTTCATCCCGATTCAGTCGTGCATCCTTGAGAGATACTTCCGGATAAGTTCCGAGTGAGAGCTTGTGTTCTTTGGAGTTCTCCCAATATCGGAATATCCAGTATTTGCACCCCGAAGGGTCAACCCTCAAATACAGTCCGCGATCATCGCGCACCATGTAACTTTTATCGCGTGGCTTTGAGTTCTTAACTTCAAGTTCTGTCAGCATTTATAGCTCCTTTCCTTCTTGACCGTACAAAACAAGGAATCCGAAATTAGAACGTGTCTTCACAAGATTAATGATTCATGATACTCTAATAAAAAAA
>CALGGR010000260.1 GCA_937915755.1 uncultured Fretibacterium sp.
CAGCTCGTTGAAACTCTCCCAGGTGTAACTCCTGCGCTGGCTACGGCGGTTCAGGACCCAGAACAGGGCCATCCTTACCTCGTAGTGGAACGCGCTCAGGCTGTGGATATTGTCAGTTATACCGTAGTATTGGTCATACCCAATCAGCATCTTGTTCAGTGCGGCGATGATCACCCTCGGTTTGAGGCTTCTCATCTTCTTCAGCATCTGGCGTACTTCCTTCAGCTTCTTGCGGAACTTCTTCTGACTGGTTTTCCTCTTTACCCTGAACTTTCCCTTCTGGCTTGTCGAGCAGTAGTGCGTGAAACCGAGGAACGTGAATGTCTCTGGCTCCCCTTTTCCCCGTCTCCTGTTGTTCCCGGCGGCAAAACGGCCGAACTCTATGAGCCGCGTCTTGCTTTCCTCCAGTGTCAGTCCAAAGTGACCCATACGTCTCTTCAAATGTTCATAGTAGGTCTCCGCATCGCTCTTGTTCTGGAAGCAGACAACAAAGTCGTCGGCATATGTCACCAGTCCACATGCTCCACGCAGGTACGGACTGATCAGGTTCTTGTGCCACCAGACTTTCCCTGGTGCATGTAGATGCTTTCGAGCGTCGGCGATGAGACAGATCCCTGTCCGGATCCCTCATCCGATGAGATGAAGACTCCATCGTCCATCACTCCGGCCTTCAACATAACCTTCACCAGCCTGATGATGTTCGGATCCTTGATTCTGCTCTCTACAAATTTGATAAGCCTTCAAGCTCAGGTGGTCGAAGAACCCCTTGATATCACTATCAAGCACATAGCTTGTCAGCCCCGTCAGCATACCGTCAAGCCGCTTAATCGCAGTGTGACAGCCGCGTCCAGGTCTGAAGCCACATGTCTCCTCGTAGAAATGCGGTTCGAACACCGCTTCAAGTATCTCCTTCAGAGCCTGCTGCATGAGTTTGTCCTCAAAGCTGTAGATCGCCAGCGGACGCATCTTGCCGTTGTCCTTGGGTATGTATACTCTTCTTGCCGGCTGTGGACAGTATGTGTGTGCCTTCAGCCTGCCTACAAGGTTTTCGAGATTCTCGTCCAGATTCCTGCCGTACTCTTCTTTGGCCGCGCCTCTGATTCCTACGGCTTTCTTCCCGTCCAGCCTCCGATAACACTGCTTGAGCATATCAACATTGATCAGATGCCCTATGGACGTGAAGACCATGTCCGGGTTGTTTCGAGACTTCTCCGATATTCTCTCTAGCATTGGTATCATATGATTGTCCACCTCTGTGTGTGTACCCAATATGGTACGCGCAAAGATTGCTGCGCATGGCGAGACTTGCGAAGATAGCCCCCTCTTCGGCTTCACTGGTACCTTTCAATGCAGCTACTATCCGGCCATCTGACTGCCTTATCCCATTTGCTTCCCTGGCCCTCGTCAGGCTTTGTTGGCATACCGCTTTTCAGCGGAGGAACAGACCGGGTCGTCACTTCCGGCCCCTCGGCCCTCCCCAGTTTCCGTGTAACCCATGGCTATAGGCTTAATCTGGTCTTTGACTCCGTCGTGCCGACACAGGCTCACCACTAAACGCCTGCGCCGATGTTGCCTACCCCGTGCATAACCGTGTCAGCCCTCGAAACTGAAATTTCGGAGCTCAATACAGACTCCGCCTTGCTCGCTGTCCACGCTTAGTCGAATGACACTCGACCACAGACTTTCTTCCCGCCGATTGGTTAGATCTTAACGGTGTGGGTTTCCCACCCACTGGGGTTACACGTCCTTACCTG
>CALGGR010000261.1 GCA_937915755.1 uncultured Fretibacterium sp.
ATCATGACGAATTTCTACGTCAACTACGCGCCGAATACTCCTTACGCAAAGCATACAGCGCAGACAGGGCAGACAGTGGCAGGAAAAGTCTACGAGGGCTTCCCGATTCTTACGCCCCATGCCTGCGGAGTTGAGCGTTATGCCATCCTGAAGGATAATTACGCGGAGGGCAGAGAATCCGCTGAAGGAATGTCCCGCTTGATGGAGCGTGTGAAGTACACTCAGGCGTACGAAGCAGACACGGAGCCGTTCTGGTACACTGAGTTCACTGAAGGAAACCTGACAATCGCAAACGCTCCTATGGATTTCAAGGCAGTGATTCAGTACAGCATTGACACCTACAAGATGCACGACAGGAACATTCAGCCCAATAACTTCTGGCAGACATGGCACACAGCGGTTTACGACCTTGCGAACAGGACACTCCGCCTGAACATTCAGGAGGACTACACGAAGCATTACGACTTCAAGCTGGACTAACAAACTTAACCCCTCCCTTGTACGAGAGAGGGGATATTTCTTCACTTCCTGTGAGACTCTAACCAGTCCTCCAAGATTATCACAGCCGCAACCTTATCGACATTCTTTTTTCGTTTCCTCCGCGAAGCATCGGCCTCAATCATTGCCCGCTGTGCTATAACCGTCGTGAATCTCTCATCCCACATAACGAACTCAATTCTAGGATATTCAGCCATGAGTCCTTCAGCAATAGCAGTAACTCTTTCGGCAGCCTCGCTTTTCTTCCCGTCAGTCCTCAATGGAAGCCCGACAACGACAGTCTCAGGGTCATATTTTCTGATTGCATCGTCAAAATCCTTTAGCCATTCATCATTCTCAGCCTTCCAGACCCCGAGACCCTGCGCGATTACGCCCAGTGCATCCGAAATTGCCGCGCCGATTCTCACAGTCCCAATGTCAAGCGCAAGTACACGGCTCATTTTCCCGTCTGAGATTTCACAAGCTCACGAATCCGAGTCAGTGCCTCCTCAATTTTCGCGCCTTCACGTCCTCCGCCCTGAGCGAGATTCTTACGTCCCCCGCCCTTTCCGCCGAGAATAGCGCAGGCTTCCTTCACCAACGCGCCCGCATTCACTCCCATGTTCACGGCCTTGTCATCGGCCATGACTACGAGCTGGCATGAATTGTCCTCCGTGCTTAATGACGCGAGAATGACGATGTTGGGTTCAGGTCTTGCGCGAGCCTTGTCGCCAATGTCGCGGAGCATGTTAGCCTGAATATCAGGGAATCTCCCAACTTGCAGCAACACTCCGCCAAATTCCTCGCGCTCTAAGAATCTCTCTGAGTTTTCGAGAAGTTCCCGGAGTTTAACGGCCTGAATCTGGGACTTTGCTGATTTCAATTCGTCGATTAGTGCCTTTGCCTTTAGCGTGAGATTTTCCTCGTCAGCCGACAATAGTGCAGTCATAGAATTTCTCAGAGCAAATAATTTCTGCATGAGGAGGACAACATTCATTCCCGTTGTTGCGAGAACTCTCCTTGTCCCTGAACCTATGCTCTCCTCACGAAGAATCTTGAAGCTCCCAATGTCCCCCGTCCTTGAAACGTGCAATCCTCCGCAGAGTTCCATCGAGAATCCCGGGACGTCAACAACTCTCACAACATCGCCGTATTTCTCGTCAAAGAGTGCTTTTGCACCGAGAGACTGAGCCTCCTCCTTTGAGTGTTCCGAGATGTTTACCTCAATGTTGGCGAGAATTTCTGTGTTGACGATGCGTTCGGCCTCAGCGATTTCAGCGTCCGTTACGGCTGAATGATGCGTGAAGTCGAATCTCAGGAACTCCTTTGTTACGAGAGAGCCTGCCTGCCTTACATGGCGTCCCAATACACGCCCCAATGCCTCATGAAGAAGGTGAGTAGCCGTGTGATTGCGCCTTATTGACGCGCGCCTCTCATCGTCAGCAAAGCACATTACTTCATCGCCAACGCTCAATGTCCCGGCAGTCTCAAGCCTAACTGTGTGGACTGTGATTTTCCCGTGAGGTACGGTGTTGAGGACTTGCAGTGTTAATCCGTTCACCTTCATAGTCCCAGTATCGCCAACTTCACCGCCCCTCTCAGCATAGAACGGCGTAGTGTCGAGGACGACCTCAAATTCTCCCGCATCTGTTAAGGAATCGACTCGGCCTTCTGGAGTGATGAGTGCGACGATCTTTCCGCTGTCTGTGAATTTCGTGTAGCCAGTGAAAGTCGTTGCGCCTGATTCGTTCTCGATCTCAGTGTAGACATCGCCGGCAAGTGCGCTCTTTTTCTGCTTGCTTGAGGCTCTTGCGCGTTCTCTCTGAGCGTTCATGGCCGACTTGAAGCCCTCCTCATCGAGAGTGAAGCCAAGTTCGCCAGCCATTTCCCGCGTTAGTTCGGGAGGGAAGCCGTACGTGTCATAGAGCGTGAATATAACATCGCCGGGAATCTCCGTTGCTCCCTGTGCCTTAAGGTGCGAGGTCTCAGCGTCAAAGAGTTCTGTTCCCTGCTTCAGGGTCTTGTTGAACTTCTCCTCTTCAAGCTCGATTATCTGCTCAATAACCGGCCTCTGAGTGATCAGCTCCCTGTAAGGATTTCCCATGACGTCAATCAATATCGGCATGTACTCATTCAGGAAAAGCCCCTCGAAGCCCAGCAGCTTCCCGAACCTGACAGCCCTTCTCAAAAGTCTGCGAAGAACATATCCAGGCCCGTCATTCGATGGAAGCACACCGTCTGCAAGCATGAAAGCAACGCTCCTCACGTGGTCGGCAATGACCCTGACGGCCATGTCGTTATGGGGGTCAGCACCGTAAGTTATTCCGGCGCGCTTGCAGGTATGCTCAATCATCGGTGTGAAAAGGTCGGTCTCGTAATCCGTATCGACTCCCTGAATAACGCTCGCAAGTCTCTCAAGCCCCATTCCCGTGTCGATGTTCTTGTGCGGCAACGATGGCAATGAGCCGTCTTTCTGTCTGTCGAACTGTGTGAAAACGAGGTTCCATATCTCCATGTACCTGTCGCAGTCGCAGCCAACCCCGCACGTCGGCTTACCGCAGGAATACTTTTCGCCCCTGTCGTAGTAAATCTCGCTGCATGGCCCGCAAGGCCCGGTGTCGCCCATGAACCAGTAATTGTCGTCCTGCCCGAAGCGGTAAATCTTGTTCTCAGGGAGGAATTTTCGCCAAGCGTTGAAAGCTTCATCATCGTCAAGGTAGATTGTCGCGTACAGCCTCTCGGGGTCAAGTCCAACTCTCTCAGTGAGGAATTCCCAAGCCCAAGAAATTGCCTCGTTCTTGAAGTAGCTTCCCCACGTGAAATTTCCGAGCATCTCGAAGAACGTGTGATGCCTCGCGGTTCGTCCGACGTTCTCAATGTCGTTGGTGCGGACGCATTTCTGGCACGTTACGACGCGGGGGTACTCAGGTTCTTTTATGCCGAGATAGTATGGCTTCAACGGTACCATTCCCGCAATCGTGAAGAGCAATGACGGATCTTCCGGGACAAGGGAGAAACTTTCGAGGTGTTTCGAGCCTTTCTCCTCCCAGAATTTTATGAACATTTCGCGGAGTTCTGCGGCTTTTCTGTACTGCATGTTACCCCTCCTTGCGTGTGAGCTTATCGATGAACGGCTGAATCAAGTCAACAGGAATCGGGAAGAACGTCGTCGTGTTCCTCTCGCCTGAGATTTCGCGGATTGTCTGCAAGTACCTCAGCTGTAACGTTACTGGCGAGGTCTCCATCTTCCGTGCAGCCTCTGAGAGTTTTTCCGCAGCCTGCAGCTCGCCTTCAGCCGCGATGATCTTTGCTCTGCGTTCACGTTCTGCCTCTGCCTGACGCGCCATTGCCCGCTTCATTCCTTCGGGGAGTTCAAGCTCCTTAACCTCAACCGCGCTGACTTTGATTCCCCACGGGTCTGTGCGTTCGTCGATAATCTTCTGAAGTTCCTGATTGATCTTCTCGCGTGATGAGAGAACTTCGTCAAGTTCAACAGAGCCTACGACCGAGCGTAACGTTGTCTGTGCGAGCTGGCTTGTCGCTACAATGTAATTCTCAACTTCAACGACTGATTTCGCGGGGTCAAGAACACGGAAATAAACGACCGCGTTGACCTTAATTGCGACGTTATCCTTCGTGATCACTTCCTGAACTGGGACATCGAGCGTGAGGATCCTCAAGTCAACCGTAACTGACCTGTCGATGAACGGGACGATGAAGACGATTCCAGGCCCTCTGCTTCCGACGAGCCTTCCCAACCTGAACAGAACTATGCGCCTGTATTCGGGGATTATTTTTATCGCTGACGAAAGAACGAGCAACAGGATAAATCCTGCTACAACGATGCTTCCCAAGCTGGAAAATACTGTGCCAATGTCGCTTATGTCAATTACCATAACTTTATTCTCCTTTCAAAATTTCGATTACAACCATTGCGATGGCGTAATCCTTTTCGTGAGTTATTGAGACGAAAATTTTTGCTGACGGGATAATGAGGCTGCCCGTTACTCTAATGCTTGGGATACTGTCATTGCGGATTAGCGCGAAGTTTCCTCCGAACATTACATCACTGAGCGTTTTCCCCGAAGCCTTGCAGAAAGCCTCTCTTGCCGCAAAACCAGCAGCATAGCTCTCGTAACGCCTCTCGCCTTTTCCCTCGCAATATGAGATTTCCTCTTGAGAAAAAATCCTGTCCCTGAAGTGCTGGGACTTTAGGGCACTCTTCATTCTCTTGACACTGCAAAGGTCAACCCCTATTCCTGAAACCATCGCTTGAATTTACCCAAGATACTCGAATCCTCGCCGCTAATTGGAGCTTTCATCTCGTCAGCAAGAGATTTTATGAGTTCACGCTGTTTTTCCGTGAGCTTCTTGGGAATCTCTATGTAAACGTGAACATAGAGGTCTCCCGTAACTTTAAGCGGTGAATTTACACGGGGCATACCTTTTCCCTTCAGCTTGAGTGTCTGGCCATGCTGAGTACCTGCCGGGACAATGAGAGATTCTTCAGAGCCGTCAAGAATCTTGACCTTCGCCTCAGTTCCCAAGACAGCCTGAGGGTACGTGAGAATCAAGCTTGTATGCAAGTCCGCACCGTCTCTCTCGAAGTCCGGGTGAATCTCAACGTCAATGATGAGGTATAAATCTCCAGCAGGGCCTCCGTTTATGCCAGCCTCACCAGCTCCGGGAACTCTTAGGCGCATATTGCTTGCAACGCCTGCAGGAATCTTGACCTCGATCTTGTGCTTCTTGTGAATGTGTCCTGTACCTTTGCACTCGTCGCACTTCTCGCGGATCATCTTCCCCGTTCCATGACAATCCGGGCATGTCGTTATGCTCTCGAAGACCCCGAACATTGTCTGCTGACGCTGCCTTGTCTGGCCGCTTCCATGACAGCGCGGGCAAGTTTCGGGCTTAGTGCCGGGCTTTGCGCCTGTGCCGTTGCAGTGCTGGCAATTCTCCCACTTCATAACGTCAATGTCGCGTGTAACTCCCTTGAACGCCTCAAGGAGTGTTATGCTGACAACCTGCTCAATGTCGTCGCCCTGACGCGGTGAGTTTGCCGACTGCCTCCGCGAAGAAGCTCCGAACCCTCCCCCGAATGCCTGTGAGAATAAATCCCCAAAGAGGTCGCCGAAGTCCATTCCTCCCATTCCGCCGAAGGGATTGGAATTTGGGTCGGTCGTCCCGAACTGGTCATAGCGTGCGCGCTTCTCAGGGTCATTGAGGACGGAATAGGCCGCGTTAATCTTCTTGAATTTCTCCTCAGCCTCTTTATCGCCCGGGTGAGAGTCGGGGTGATACTGGTGTACTAATTTCCTGTAAGCCTTCTTGATGTCCGCTTGTGATGCGTCCCGTTTGACTTCAAGAATCTCGTAAAGGTCTTCCAAACGTTAGATGCCTCCTAAAAATTTACCCCTCCGCTATCACACAGAGGGGCGTAATGTCATAAGTCCTAGCGTGATGTTGTGCGTCTTCTCTGCTGTGTCGATGTGTTTCTCGCAGGAGCCTCAAGCCTTCTCTTCAACTCCTGAGCCGGCCTGTAATCGGGATTGATTTCAAGCGCACGGTTCGCCCACATTAAAGCGTCGTCCCTTCTGTTGCGAAGCCTCTCAGCCGAAAGCCCTGCCCAGTAAGCCGCAAGGTAATTCGCTGAAGGTTCGGCCTCAAACGCTGCAGTGTAGCTCTCAAGTGCCTGAGTTACCCTGTTCGAACTGTAACGAGTGTAAGCCTCTCTCTGCATTGCGATGAGTTCACGGCGTTTCTCAGCGGGAATCTTGTAGGTGAGAATCATTGCTGCCTCTGTGGAACTGTTGGGGTCAAACGCTGGAAGTTCCTTGATCAGCGTCTCAAGCTCCTGAAGTTCCGCAGACTTTCTTGCCGACTCTGCTTCCCTGTTCATGAGTGCCGAATCTCTTTCCGCAAGCGTGGCTGTTGCTTCGGAGAGTTTCTTGTTGCTGGCTTCAAGCTCAGACTCTTTTGTGTTGAGGGCTGATTCTTTCTTTGCGAGTTCTGCCTCATGGGTGCTGACTTTCTCGGTTGACTCTGCGAGTTTCTTCTCGTTCTCGCTGACTGCCGACTCTCGTCCTGCGACTGCTTCCTCACGTGCCTTGAGTGCCTCATCTCTCGAATTAAGCTCCGACTCTAACGCACTGAGCCTCGCGCCTGTTGCCTCGCGTTCAGTGAGAGCTGCTTCTCTTTTCACGAGGTCAGCCTCGCGTGATGTGAGAGTATCAGCAGCTTCCTTCGCGGCAATTTTGGCGTTGAGTTCAGCCTCACGTCCTGCAAGGTCAGCCTCACGTTTTGCGATGTCTGCCTCGCGCCCAGCAAGTGCCGATGATGCTTCCGTGAACTTCTGGCTTTCCTGCGCGAAAGTCATCTCACGGCGGGCAAGTTCTGCTTCACGGGCTTTGAGGTCCAACTCGCGCTTTGTCATCTGGTTTTCGCGGCCAAGAAGCGAGGTGCTTATCCCGGAAATCTTGCGGCTTTCGGCGTTGAGGGTTCTTGCTCTTGCGGCAAAATCTTTCTCCTGCTGAACGAGTTTTGACTCACGCGATGATAAATCCTGAGCCAGTGCTTCAAGCTCGGCGGCTTTCTGATTCACGGCGTTCTCGCGCAACGTCATCTCATCGGGCTGTGCGTCCTGCGATACTTCTGGTTCTGCGGAAACTGCTTCTGGTTCGTCGGCAAAAGCACATGGAACTAAGCACATCACCAACATCATAATTAGTGCTGTCTTCTTGAACATGGTTATATCCTCCTTAATACGGAAAAATTTTTATGTCAGTAATTCTATAATAATCGCAAGTTTTTCACAAACGGCCTTAAAATTTGCGTGTATAATAATTCCTACCGCGAAGAAATTTTTCACACAAGAAAGGGGACATTCATACAATGTTCAAGCCAAAGGGTATAGTCATTCCTGTAGTAACACCGTTCGACGACAGCGGAAAATTCATGGAGGACGAGTACAAGAAGCTCCTTCAGTATTTCATCGACAACGGGATTCACGGGGTCTTCCCGTTCGGAACATCGGGCGAGTTCTATGCGTTCGACAATGGTTTCTACCGCCATGTCCTTGAAGTAACCTGCGAATATGCGCGGGGCAAAATGGACATCTACGCCGGTGCAAACCACATCACGCCGCAGGGAGCGATCGAGCTTGCAAAAATCGCCGAAGAAGTGAAGGTTGACGCATTGAGCGTACTGACCCCAATGTTCGTGAGCCAGACGCAGGCCGAGCTTGAGATTTACTACCGCAAAATCGCCGATGCTACGAGCCTTCCCATCGTCATCTACAACAACAAGCCGAAGACGAACGTTGGTGTTGCTCCTGAGACTATCCAGAAGCTCGCAAAGATCAAGAATATCATCGCAGTGAAAGACTCGACGGGCGACATGACGAACAGCGAGGAATATATCCGCCTCACGAGGGACAATCCTGAGTTCGATGTTCTCATGGGACGGGACACGCTGATTTACGCGGCGTTGTGGTACGGTGCTGCCGGAGCGATAACGTCTTGCGGTAATATTGCGCCGAGAATAGCCGTCGACATCTACGAGAACTTCAAGGCAGGGAAATGGGACGCGGCATTGGAGGCACAGTTCAAGCTGAGCGAGCTTCGCATTGCCACGAACATGGGGAGCTTCCCGGTTGTAATCAAAGAGGCTCTGAACATGATAGGCTACAATGTCGGGAAGTGCGCTGAACCGATCCAGCCTCTTACGCCGGAACAGCACGCGAAACTTGAGGTCGTGTTGAAGAATATCGGGCTGTTGAAGTGAAATACCACACCCCCTCCTCCGTTTATAGAGGTGGGGGTTTCTTGCGCACTATGATAAGCATTCAGCAAAGGAGATATAGCAACTATGATTTCACGTGAGGAATATGAAAATTACGTTTCAATTCTGCGTGGAGAATTAGTCCCAGCAATGGGCTGTACAGAACCAATCGCAATAGCCTACGCATCATCAAAAGCACGCGAGGTATTGGGTGTTGAGGTCAGGCATATTCACGTCTCATGTTCAGGCAACATCGTCAAGAACGTGAAGGGCGTAATCGTCCCAAATTCAGGAGGACAAAAAGGCATTGAAGCAGCTGCAATTCTTGGAGCAGTTGGAGGAGATTCGTCGAAGGAACTTGAAGTAATCTCATCAACCACTGATGAGGCAAGAGCATTAACCCGAAAGCTGGTCCGCGAAAATCTCTGTGATGTCTCACTCGCCGAGGACGTTCCAAATCTCTACATTGAGGTTACGGCAGAAGGAGACGGCCACACATCAACCGTGAGAATTGAGAACTCCCACACCAATATCACCCTAATCAAACGCGATAACCAGACAATCCTTGAGCGTTCACCCGAAAATTTAAGCGTCAAAGAAGAAGGAACGTCAGGCGACAAGAGCATGATGACATTGCGGGGAATTATAGATTTTGCTGACACTCTGGAGATTTCAGACGTCGAGGAAATTTTCGACCGACAGACCGAGTACAACATAAGAATTTCACAGGAGGGTCTCGACAACAAATGGGGAGCATGTATCGGTAAGACGATGATCGAGACTTGGGGCGATGATGTTCGGACCTGCGCGTGTGCTAGAGCTGCCGCAGGAAGTGATGCCCGAATGAGCGGCTGCCCTCTCCCGGTCATAATAAACTCAGGAAGCGGAAATCAGGGAATAACTGTAACTCTTCCCGTCGTCGAATACGCTGAAAGATGGCGGATTTCACGCGCGAAAATGTATCGTGCCTTAGCCGTCAGCAATCTCGTCTCGATATACATAAAGCACTACATAGGATCGCTCTCTGCATTCTGCGGGGCAGTCAGTGCGGCTTCAGGGGCTGGGGCGGCAATAACGTACATGGCCGGAGGGGATTACTCAAGCATTGGCCGGACTATCACGAACACACTCGCTAATGTCGGCGGAATTGTCTGCGATGGAGCAAAGCCCAGCTGTGCCGCAAAGATTGCCTCATCAGTCCACGCAGCTATACTCGCTCACCACATGAGCATGAATTATGACGAGTTCAGGGGCGGTGAAGGGTTCGTTGAGGACGATGTTGAAGAGACGATAAAGAACATGGGCTACATCGGCAAAATAGGAATGAAGGAAACTGACCGCGAAATTCTTAACGTCATGACGGATATGGTTGATGTTGACTCTTGCCTGTAAAAAAATCCCCCGCCAACTTCAAGACGGGGGAAAGTGATTCTATGCACTGAGTGAAAGCAAGTTCCTGTATATCGGGTACGGCCAAATGTCAGCAGCAATCGTCAGTTCAGCGGCATCACATTTCGCCCTGATTTCGTCCATGAGGGGAATGATTGTCCCTGTGAGGAAGTCGCTTCGTTCTCTTGCGTCCATTCCTGCGAGCCTCCCCTTCAATTCGTACAGCGAATTTGCGTCCTTTATGAGGGCATTCTTTGCGCGCCCCAATCCTCCGACGTAATCCCTCCATGGTGTCATGTCGCCGAAATCAACGTCCTCAAAGTAGAGCATCGAGTTTCGTTCAAGTGTGAGCTGCTTCGAGATTGCCGGAAGTACGCCCTCCCATAGCATGTCATAGAGTACAGCCGCTTCAACCTCAAGCCCGGTCGCAAAACTCTCCATTCTTATGGCCCTCAGGTTTTCAAGCTCATGCGCCCTGTAAACTCCGAGAGCCTCTAACATTTCCTTGTTCTCAGGTTTCAGAATGAGGTCTATCCTGTCCGGCATAGTCTCAGCCTCAACAAGCCCCCTGCGCTTTGCCTCATCGTGCCATTCGTGTGAGTAAGCATCGCCCTCGAAGAGTACGCTGCTTCCCATTCTGAAAGCCTCACGAGCCGCCTCAAGTGCTGCGTCGATTGGGTCTTTGCCTTCAGAGATTTTCGCCTCAACCATTCCCGTAACCTGCTCAATTCCCCAAGCCCACAAGCTCGCAAACATCGTAACGGGAAGTGCTATGCTCTGCGATGAGCCGGGAGCACGGAACTCGAACTTGTCCCCCGTGAACGCGACGGGTGATGTCCTGTTCCTGTCAGAGTCGAACGGTATGATATCGGGCAACTTCGCAAGCCCCAAATCCATTATCCCCTTCTCCGGCAATGATACGTCAGAATTGTCGAGCCTTCGGATCAAGTCAGTGAGCGCAGAGCCGAGATATACGCTTATTATTGACGGGGGAGCTTCATGTCCGCCGAGCCTGAATAAGTTTCCTGATGTCGCAATCGAAAATTGAAGGAGGCTGTGGAACTTCGACACTCCAAGAACGACCGCCGACAGGAACGCTAGGAACACGACGTTGCGCCTGTGTGAGTTCGATGGCTTGAGGAGGTTGCGTCCCTCGCTGTCAACGAGCGAGATGTTAGTGTGCTTTCCAGAGCCGTTCATTCCTGCGAAAGGCTTCTCGTGGAATAACAGCCTCAATTCATGCTGGCGCGCTAACTTCCTCATCGTCTCCATTAGAATCTGGTTCTGGTCGCAAGCTCTGTTAGCATCGGAGTATAGATGAGCAAATTCAAACTGGCATCTTGCAACCTCATTGTGCCTCGCAAGAACTGACACGCCCAATCTCGCCAAATCTCTTTCAACGTCCTCCATGTATCGCAATACCCTGTTGTGAATCGCGCCCATGTAGTGATGATCGAGCTTCTGGTCTTTAGCGGGCTGTGCGCCGATAAGAGTTCTTCCGCAGAATCTTATGTCGGGTCTTAACTGTGCGCGCGGCCTGTCGAGGAGGAAATATTCCTGCTCTGCCCCCACAGTCATTTTCACGAAGCGTATTCCTCTCTGTCCCAGCGTCCTAAGAAGCCTGAACGCCCTTCCTTCAACGGCATCAAGTGCACGAAGCAGCGGTGTCTTCAAGTCCAAAGGAGTACCGTCATATGACAGGAAGACTGATGGAATGAAGAGAGTTCCGCCTTTGGGAGTTTTGACGATGAAAGCGGGGCTTGAGATGTCCCATGCCGAATATCCGCGAGCCTCGAAAGTTGAGCGTGTTCCTGCTGATGGGAAGCTCGAAGCGTCCGGCTCACCCTGTGCCAAATGCTTGCCTCTGAAAACTTCGATGGGGTTTCCTTCAGTGTCAGACATTGTGAACGCGAGGTGCTTTTCCGCAGTTAGTTCGGTCTGAGGCTGGAACCAGTGCGACCAGTGAGTTGCGCCCTTCGAGATTGCCCAATCCTTCATTGCAGTTGCCACAATATCAGCGGCTTCTGCGGATAAATGCTGCCTCCCCTCCATGGCGTCAATGACCTGAGCGTAAATATCGGGGTTAAGTTTCTCGCGCATTACACGCCTGTCAAAAAGCATTGAACCGAATATCTCATGTACGGTTTTGTATTCTTTTTCCGGCATTATACATATCTCCCTTCATTGTTAAGCAATAAATATCATATAAAATATGCTTAACATTGAGATATTCTAGCCTAAGAGTGTCAGCGTGTCAATTTTTGCAGTTCAAGGTAAGCCATTAAGTGCGACAATGCTTGGCTTATATCTTCAGGCAATATGTCTGAGGCACTGTCCATGTATTTCTTGACCCTCGCATCGTCAACAGGAATTTTTCTGCGTACAGCTTTCTTCTTTGGGGTTTTATGTTCCGGCTTCTTTGCTCCGACGATCTTAACCTCGAAATCTCCGTCCGCTTTATATCCCAGGCGTTTCAATGCTCCCTCTATGTTACCCTTCATTTTGTCGAGCATTTTCCGCGCAGTGTCGTCAGTAACTTCAACCGTAAGCTCATTAGCCCCAAGAACAGCCGGCCATGACTTCCTAGCGATCGCCGGCATCCTCACGACCATCCCCCAAGAATTTCTCAGCCTCTCAAGAATCTCAACACGTCTGGCAGCTTCGGGGAAACATTTCTTAGGGTCTATAACGATTCCTACGTCCTCAATCATCATGCTTACTCCGGTCGTTACGCGAAAGTATCACTGAGATTAGCTGGACATCAACAGGCGTTACCCCCGAAATTCTCAGAGCATGGCCCAGCGATTCCGGCCTGTAATGCTTCAGCTTCTGGAGGCTCTCTGCACGTAACCCCTTCACGCTGTCATAATCGAAGTCATCAGGAATTTTTGCGCCGTCAAGATTCTTCATTCGTCCGGCGACTCTTGCCTCACGTTCAAGATAGCCAGTGTAACGCAATTCCGTCTCAACATGCGAAATCTCCTCGCGTGTCAGTTCAATCGTTGAGGCTGATAATTTTGATACAAGCTCATATGTAACGCCCCTGTGCTTGAGGTACTCGGCGAGCGTCATGGTCTCAGTCAGATTCTCAGCGTCATATTCAGCGCAGAGCCTTTCAGTTTCCTCTGAGGGTGAAATCTTCGCTGACTTCAAGCGCGAAATCTCCGAGTCCTCACGTGAAAATCTTTCCTCCAAGAATGCCCATCGTGAATCATCAATAAGACCAGCCTCACGACCATAACGTGATAACCTGTGAGCAACATTATCCCATCGCAAAAGAAGCCTATGCTCGCATCTTCCCGTAAGCATTCTGTATGGCTCATCGGTGTTCTTCGTCGTCAAATCATCAACGAGTACTCCCAAATATCCCTCGTCTCGTCCAAGAATTACAGACTCACGTTCCCGGACGTACATGGCCGCGTTTATCCCAGCGAGTAATCCCTGAGCCGCTGCCTCCTCGTAGCCTGATGTACCGTTGACCTGTCCCGCGAAGAATAGTCCGGGAATGTTCTTGTTCTCAAGCGAGTGCTTCAACTGGTCGGGAAGAATGTATGTGTACTCAATTCCGTAGCCGGGCTTTATGATTTTAGCGTTTTTGCAGCCTGGCAATGAGCGTATCATCTCAACTTGAACGTCATACGGCAGGCTCGTCGAGAAATTCTGAACGTATACTTCATCGTTGCTCCTTGAAACAGGCTCGAACACTATCGGGTGCGTAATATGGTCTGGAAATCTCAGGAACTTGTCCTCGATTGACGGGCAATATCGCGGGCCGTGAGCATGGACATCACCATTCACAAGCGGCGAACGTGAGATATTCCGCGACAATATCTCATATGTCTCCTCAGTAGTCCGCGAGAACCAGCAAGCATATGTGTGGTCATAAAGTCTCTCTTCGCTCCAAAGGTCAAAGCATAACGGCTCATTCTCCGAGAGCTGAGGCCTCATTCCCGTGAAGTCGATAGTGTTGATGTTGAGACGTGGAGTAGTGTCAGTCCGCATTTTCCCTGTCTTAATGCCCAAGTCAGCAAGATTTTCCGCGAGCCTCTCCGAATTTGTCTGACCCATTGGCCCGGAAGCGAAAGACACATCGCCCATGAATACACGCCCGGCCATGTAAACTCCACCGCAGATAACTACAGCCCTTGCGTCATATTTCGAGCCGTGCCGAGTGAGAACGCCCGTAACTTTCCCGCCCTCTGTGAGAATTTCCGTTGCTTCATCCTGATGAATGTCGAGATTTTCCTGCGACGTTAGCAACTTTCGGTAATACGTGCTGTACATGAAGGGATCACATTGCGCCCGGAGTGCACGTACAGCCGCGCCCTTCGAGGTGTTAAGCCAGCGTATCATGAGCGTTGAAGCGTCAGCAGCACGAGCCTGTTCGCCGCCCAAAGCCGAGACCTCGCGGACGAGATGACCTTTTGCAGGGCCTCCTATTGAGGGATTGCAGGGCATCAAAGCTGTGTTGTCGATGCTGAGATTCAGCATGAGGGTACGGAGTCCTATTCTTGCTGACGATAACGCCGCCTCACAGCCTGCATGTCCCCCGCCGATTATGATTACTTCATATGAGTCATGATACATTGAGATTTATACCTCCGAATTTCCGCCTTGTCGCAAAAGGTTTCTCAGGCGCGGTTATGAATGCCTGCCAACCCGTAGCCTTGAGCTGATTATACGTCCATTCCCTTCCCTCCGCGTCAAGTTCAGCTGTCAAATCATCGAGAAGCAACACGGGCTTCCGCTTCAGCCTTTCCTCAATGAGTCTCCCCGATGTCAGTATTATGTAGAGAATGAGCCTGCGTTTCTGACCTCTGCTTAACGACTCGCTTGCCGGCCTTCCAGTCCCCATAATCATAATCGAAAGCTCATCATAATTCGGCCCGAAAAGCGGACGTTGCGCGTAAACCTCACTTGCCCTGTTCTCCGTAATCATAGCGCGTAAATAATCCTCGCCCGAAACCGAAAGATCAGGGACGAACTTCATCGTGAATTTCTCAGTGTCCATCATTCTCATTAGCTGGCTCAAAACCTCGCGCCTTATGTCCATTATCCAGCCTCCAGCCTTGCAGTATGGAATGTCGGTTGATGACGGTGATTTTCCTTGCCTCAATAACGACGAGCGGACACGAAGTATACTCTTGAAATCAGCGAGCCTCTTTGCGAATGGCGGAACGAAAAGCGCGCATAGCCTGTCGATGAAAAGACGCCTTGATGACGGTGAGCCGTCTATGAGATTGAGGTTACCCGTGAGGAAGATTATTGACGGGACATAGAGACGCAAATCCGTGAATGATACTGACTTGTCGTTGAGCCTGAGTGAGATTCGAGACGATATTTCAGCATTGACGGTGAAACTTTCCTCGCCCGAAAACTGAGACGAAATATATGTCCTTCCGCCCTTCTTGTCCCACGAAATTACGTTAGATGTCTTCCCGAAAGCTCCCCAGCCCGTTATTATGCTCAATGCTTCGAGGAGATTGGTCTTTCCCGCGCCGTTCCTTCCAAGAATCAAATTTATACCCGAATCCCAAGTTTTTAACCCTCTGAGATTCGGGCCAAGATTCCTGAAGTCCCGCAGTATCGTACTGTCTATCTTCAAGATTTAGAACGGTGTATTTGTCTCGCTGACTTCTTGATTGTCCTGTGATTCTGGAGTTGCTTCCTGCTCCTGTTCTGGTTGAGGCTCAGGTTCCGGCATGGGCATTGGCTCATCGCTAGTGCTTGTGAAGTCGCCCATTTCCTCCTCAGTGATAGCGTCCTGAGTGCTTAACCTCGCGGGCATAAGCATGTAGAGGAAATCGTCAGAGCCTTCGCGCTTCATTCTCGTCTGGCCTTCCTCACCGCTGAACTCTATTACTGCCTGCTCACCTCCGAGTGCCTTCAAACCATCCATGAAGAATGCAACGTTGAAGCCAACCTGCAATTCTCCTCCCTCGATCGTGGCCTGCAATGTCTCTCTTGCCGTGCCAAGTTCGGGGGCGCGGGCTGTAATTTTGAGTTCGCCGTTGGGATTTAGTGCCATCGCCATTATGTGAGCTGGAGTTGTCTTAGCTATTATGTCAATCCTCTCAAGCGTCGAATTAAGCTCACTGCTGTTAATGTGAAGGGTAGTGTGGCACTCAGTGTTGAGAATGCGCTCGAATTTCGGGAACGCTGAGTCAACTCTCCTTATCGAGTACTCGTAATCCTCAAGACCGAACCATACCGTCGAATCATCAGCTCGAAGACTCACACTTTTATCCTCGTCCAATGATGCCGTTGTCTTTGCAAAATCCTTTAGTGCCTGCGCGGGGAGAAGCAAGTCCTCGTTCAATAATGACTCGCAAGTTGCTTTTGAGAGCGAGAGCCTCTTTCCGTCTGTTGAAACGGCCATGATAATGCCATCACTAGTTCTTATGAGGCATGTACCGAGATACTTTGGGAAATCCTGAGGCTGTGAGGCTGCGGAAGATCCTTCGGCGATAATCTTTGCGAGAAGTGGCGCGGAAATATCACATATATGCCCGGCATCTGAACTTTCGGGAATGTTGGGGAACTCCTCAGCTGAAATTACGGAGAAACGCATCTTGTTGCGCCCGGCATTAAGGAAACCGCGCTCGGAATTTACTTCAAGGACGAAATCCTCAGTGTCCAGCTTCCTCAGCATTCCTCCAAAAATTGCGGCGGGGATTACGGCCTTTCCTGTTTCTAAGACGTTTGCACCTTTTGCCCTGCAGCGTATGGAAGTGTTGAGGTCTGTAGCTTCGAGGATCACCGTGTTATCGTCCGATGCTGTTATGAGGACTCCTTTTGCTGACTCGCTTGCTGATTTTGCGGAGGCTAACTTCTCGGCGTTCTGCCATGCCCTGAGGAAATCCTGGCGTTCTATTTCTAGTTTCATTAAATAGCACAAAGACACTCGTGAATTTAATCATGAGATGAATTGCGCTTTTCCTCCTTTACGTGTAAATTTGTTTTCGCGAGAGAACAGTTGGCAAGACTGTGGGCACTCGCAATAACAACTGGCTTAGGCTATTAGCTTAAACCAAAACGGGCGAAAGTCAACCGCCCTACGATGTCTGACCTGCGAGAGAGCGTTAGAGTTTGAACCTCGTATCTGATAAAGATCGGCAAGGGTATTGGACAATCTTGCGACTTCAGTCGTGAGTAGTTGACGGGCGGCAGTTACATGCCGATAAAAGAGCGTCTGATAGCCTCTTTAGTAGCAGGGATTATAGTATGCGGCGCATTCAACGCAATATTTTAATAGCTCCCCTGACACATGGCCGGGGGAGTTTCTTTTTCTCTAAAGCCTCGAAATTATTTCGTCCTTCATCTGTGAACCCGTAATCAGCTTCGTGCCTTCCGTGAAAATATCCGGTGTCCTCAATCCAGCCTTCAATACCTCATCGACAGCCCTCTCTATACTGTCAGCCTCTTTCGACATTCCGAACGAGTATCTCAGCATCATGGCCCCGCAGAGTATCGTCCCGATCGGGTTGGCCTTGTCCTGACCCGCTATGTCAGGCGCAGAACCGTGAATAGGCTCGTAAAGCCCGCGATTGTTGTCGCCGAGTGATGCGCTGGGTATCATTCCTATTGAGCCGACGATCTGGCTTGCCTCGTCCGAGAGTATATCCCCGAACGTGTTTTCCGTAACAATAACGTCGAACTCATGAGGGACGCGGATTAACTGCATTGAAGCGTTGTCGACATAGAGATGATTCAGCTTGACTTCCGGGTATTCCTTCGCAACGTCCTCGACAACCTCGCGCCATAATCTCGAGACCGTGAGGATATTAGCCTTGTCGATTGATGTTACGATCTTGCGCCTGCCCATAGCCATCTTGAAAGCAACGTGAGCAATGCGGCGAATCTCATGCTCCGTGTACTCCATTACATCGCGTGCAGCCTTCTCGCCCTCGGGTGTCGTGAAAGCCTCGTGCTTCCCGAAATATATCCCTCCAGTAAGCTCTCTCACAATGATGAAGTCGATTCCCTTGTCAGCGATGTCTTTCCTGAGGGGACATGCAGAAGCGAGGGGTGCGAAGATTTTTGCGGGGCGAATATTCGCGAAAACCTTTAGACCTTTCCGAACTCCGAGAAGACCGCGTTCAGGGCGAAGGTCGGGGGGCATGTTGTCCCATTTAGGGCCTCCTACTGCGCCGAGCAACGTTGCGTCAGCTTCCTGGCATATTCTGAGGCTTTCTGCGGGCATTGGTTCGCCGAATTTGTCGATTGCGTTGCCTCCCATTGCGACTTCATGGAACTCGAATTGACCGGGTGCTACTTTCTTGAGGACTTCGAGGGTTGCGCCGATTACTTCAGGGCCTATGCCGTCTCCGGGAATTACTGCTACTTTCTTCATGGGTTAATCTCCTTTGCGTGAATGTAATGATTCTGATTATTTCACAACTGTCAAGTGCCTGCTTATGATAATATACATGATGAAGGAGTGAGAAATTTGAAACGTTATGTAATCATTTTCTCTCTGTTGTTTTTTATGTTCAGTTCCTGCGGGAGCGAGGCGGATATTGATTTGCAGAAGAGTCAAAGCATTAACCTCAAAAGTATAGGTAATGCCCGCGAACTCGGCGGCTACACCACAGCTGACGGCAGGAAAGTCAAACGCGGCGTCCTCCTCAGAACCGCTGCACTCTACGGAATATCAAGCGAGGACGTAACGCGCCTCACGAAGGATTACAGGCTCTCAGTGATTGCTGACCTGCGGACGAGTCTTGAGGCGGGGACGAAGCCTGACCCAATTATCGAGGGCGTGAAGTATGTCAGTCTGCATGTACTGAACGAGGAAGCATTCACGAAGAATGTCGAGAAACAATTAGCTGTTGAGGGCGGTGTTATGGAGAGGCTGAACTTTGTTGTTGACCGTGGGATTGTCTCCTACGATATGTACGTCAGGTTTCTATCGAACGACTCAGGCAAAAAGGCTTACCGTGAATTTTTCCGTGAGCTTATTGACCTTCCTCCTGAACGTTCGCTGTTATTCCATTGCAGTCAGGGCAAAGACCGTACAGGCTGCGCGGCAATGCTGATACTTTCAGCACTCGGTGTCAGCGAAGATGTCGTCATGGAAGACTACATGCTCACCAACGTCTTCAACGCGGAATTGATTGACGGCCAGCACAAGATGCTCCAGTCTCACGGCGTGAAAGAATCTGACATGGAGAAATACATGCTGGTTCTCGACGAGGTCAACCCCAAAACGATGAACATGCTTCTCTCGTGGCTCAAAGAAAATTACGGCTCGCCTGTAGGATATATAATCAATGAGCTTGGAATAAGCAATGACAAAATCGAAACTTTGAAGGCAAAATTCCTCGAGGAGTGATGATTCATGCAGACGAAAATTCAAGATGATACCCTCACTATTTTTCTTGAGGGACGAATCGACTCGAACAATTCGAACGAAATCGAGCATCAGATTATTACGGCATTGTCCACAAATCCAGAGGCTTCAAACGTTCAGATCGACGCGGAAAAACTCAGCTACATATCATCGGCCGGACTTCGGGTACTGCTGAAAGCACGCAAGCATCTCAAGACACCCCTTCCAGTCTTGAATGTTTCAAGCGAAGTTTACGACATATTCAGCGTAACGGGTTTCACGGAATTGCTTGACGTTCACAGGAAGATGCGCGAGGTTTCTGTTGAGGGCTGTGATGTTCTCGGTGAGGGTGCTAACGGAAAAGTTTACAGACTGACACGGGACGAGATGATAAAAGTCTTCAAGCACAATGTCCCGCTTAGTGCGATTGAAGCAGAGCGTGAAGCAAGCCGAAAAGCATTTCTTCTGGGAGTGCCATGCGCGATTGCTTTTGACACTGTGAGATGCGGTGAAAGTTACGGGACGATCTACGAGATGTTCAACGCCGGGACAGTCAGCGAGCGTATCACAGCTGACCCTGCGAGACTGCCGGAGCTTGCGAGATCCTCCGCACTCCTCCTGAAACAGCTTCACGAAATCGAGATACCAGAAGGACAAATGCCCAAGGCTTCAGACTTCCTTCACAGCATAATCGACAGCCTGACCGGAGATTTCACGCCCGACGAGATCACGATGATGCACGGACTGTATAACGCAATCCCGGAAGAGAATCACTTTGTTCATAACGACTACCACGCGAAGAACATCATGGAGTCCAACGGTGAATTGATGCTCATAGATCTTGGGGACGCAGGCGCAGGTAACCCGGCAATAGACCTCATTCACTGCTACATGGTCTACAAGACGATTGCCGACGAGATGAGCCGCAAAACCGATGTCATGAACGACAAGGCCAACGCTAAGGCCGGAAATTCTGACGATGAGCGCAACGCATTCTTCGGGATTACGTTACGGCAAATGCGTGAGTTCTGGACAATCTTCATCGACACTTATTGTGACGGTGATAAGGAAAGAGTCAGAGTCCTTGAGGAGAAACTTGCTCCCTATGCAGATTTCATGCACAAGACGCTGGCACTGTTTCACCCGTTAATGCCCAAAGAGTACAGGAAAATGTATGTTGACAGGTTACGGGCTGATATTTTCCCGCGCTATGACGAACTCGTGAAGTACACGTGGTAATACAATTAAGAAGGCTCCCCTGATGACACGCACCGGGGGAGTTTTTGTGTGCTACTTCTTTGCTTTCTTCAGCGATGCCATGAGTCCGCCGTCAGCAATCATATTCTTGATGAACTTAGGGAACGGCTCGGCCTTGTAGGTCTTATTCTTCGTGGCATTCGTGATTACTCCGGTGTCGAAATTCACGCTCACATCATCACCGTCTGAAATGTCCTCTGCTGCTTCAGGGCATTCGAGAATTGCGAGGCCGATGTTGATCGCGTTGCGGTAGAAAATTCGTGCAAAACTCTTAGCGATCACGCAGGAGATCCCCGATGCTTTTATTGCGACTGGGGCATGTTCCCTTGATGAACCACAGCCGAAATTCAGTCCTGCAACAATGATGTCGCCTTTCTTGACCTTCTTCGTGAAACCAGCGTCAATATCCTCCATGCAGTGCGAGGCAAGTTCCTTCTCGTTCTGGCTGTTGAGATAGCGCGCCGGGATTATTACGTCCGTGTCGACGTGGTCGCCGTATTTATGTACAATGCTCATCTACATTACCTCCTCAGGGTGCGTGATATGCCCTGTGATTCCAGATGCCGCCGCTACAGCCGGTGAAGCAAGATATACCTCGCTCTTAGTGTGTCCCATTCTTCCGACGAAGTTACGGTTTGTTGTTGAGACACAGCGTTCACCCTCCGCAAGAATCCCCATGTAACCGCCCAAGCATGGCCCGCAGGTTGGAGTCGAGACCACACAGCCGGCATCGAGGAATATATCCGTGTAGCCACGTTTCATGCACTCGCGGTAAATCGCCATCGTCGCAGGAATGATTATCCCTCTCACTCCGTCAGCAAGATGATGACCCTTGAGAATGTTTGCGGCAGCTTCCATGTCCTCAATTTTTCCGTTTGTGCATGAGCCGATCACTATCTGGTCGATTTTGACATCATGGCCTTCACGTGCGGGCTTTGCGTTTTCAGGAAGATGAGGATACGCGACAGTGCAGTCGATTTCGTCAAGGTTAAGCTCGACTACAGACTCATATTCCGCGTCATCATCGGGGTAATATGCAGTCCATTCGCGCGAGACTCTTCCCTTGAGGTAATCGCGTGTAATGTCATCAACGGGGAAGATTCCATTCTTTCCGCCAGCTTCAATGGCCATGTTCGAGATTGTGAGGCGGTCAGCCATAGTAAGCTCGCTCAATCCGTCGCCCGAAAACTCAAGCGACTTGTACAGCGCACCGTCAACGCCGATTTTCCCGATGAGCGTCAGGATTACGTCCTTTCCTGAGACATAGGGACGTTTCTTCCCTGTAACGTTCACGCGGATTGCCGCCGGGACTTTGAACCACGTGTAACCCGCCGACATTGCCGCGCCCATGTCTGTTGAGCCTACGCCTGTCGAGAAAGCTCCGAGTGCCCCGTAAGTGCATGTATGAGAGTCCGCGCCTATCACAGCCTCGCCTGGAGCGACGAGTCCCTGTTCAGGGAGTAGGGCGTGTTCAATTCCCATTGTTCCGACATCGTAGTAGTGAGTGATTCCGAAGCGTTTTGCGAACGTCCGGCACTGTTTGCACTGAGTCGCTGATTTAATGTCCTTGTTGGGGACGAAGTGATCCATCACCATGACGATCTTGTCGGTGCTGAAAACGCTGTCGAATCCTGCGGCCTCAAATTCATTTATGGCTACTGGAGTAGTGATGTCGTTGCCGAGAACCAAGTCCAATTTCGCCTGAATGAGCTGACCTGCGTGAACCTCAGGAAGTCCGGCATGTTTGGCGAGGATTTTCTGAGTCATTGTCATTCCCATTTGAAGAATATTCCCCCTCGTTGTGAAAGTCCTTGTATTGTACCAGAAACATTATGTAACAGTTGACATTACAGAATGATAGTGTAAAATTCTCAGTGTTGTAACAAGAATAATTACAGGAGTGAGAAAAAGCATGAAGTTAGCGGTAGTATGTGCGAACGGAAAAGCGGGAAAGTTGATCGTTGACGAGGCATTGAGCAGGGGGCTTGATGTTACGGCCATAGTTCGAGGCGAGAACAAGACCAAAGCACCCCGCGCGATCACGAAGGACATTCTCGACCTCAAGGCTGAAGACCTCAAGGGCTTTGACGTTGTTGTTGACGCTTTCGGAGCATGGACACCTGAAACTCTCCCGATGCACAGCAAGAGCCTCAAGGTATTATGCGATGCAATGTCGGGAAGCAATGCGAGACTTCTCGTTGTCGGCGGAGCAGGAAGCCTCTACGTCAACCCAGAACACACGATGCAGCTCTTCCAGACCCCAGAGTTCCCCGAAATGTTCAAGCCCCTAGCAATGGCTCAGAGCAAAGCACTCGATGAACTCCGAAAGCGCAATGATGTAAAGTGGACATTCGTGAGTCCTGCGGGAGACTTTCAGGCTGATGGCGCGAAGACAGGAAAATATATTCTTTCTGGCGAGGAACTTACCCTGAACTCAAAGGGCGAAAGCGTCATAAGCTATGCAGATTACGCTGTGGCTATGGTTGATGAGGCAGTGAAGGGAAATCACATCAAGCAGAGAATCTCAGTCGTAAAGGAGTAATAATGATGAAGAAAATATTTTGTGCAGCACTTGCGGTAATGTTAATGGCATCGGCGGGCTTCGCGGCAGTGAATATCAATGAGTTTGCAGACGGCGTGAAGCTTCATTCGTTCAGTACGGGCGACAATATGAACGACTACTGCTACATTGTTGAGAGTCCTGAAGGTCTCGTGATGATTGAGAGTACGGCATACAGACCCGACGTGAACGCCCTGAATGAGTACGTGAAATCCATCGGCAAGCCAGTAGCAGGCGCGCTGTTCTCGTACCACCCCAACGGCTACAAGACCTACGGTGTGAAAGTCTACGCGACAGAACCTGCCCTCAAGAGCTGGCAGGAAGGCGGAAGTGTCTGGGGACTCACTCAGAGTTTCATTCAGGCGGCGGGCGACAAGGTAGCTGAAGATTTGCCGGAGAGCGCGGAGATCATCGCTGAGGGTCAGACGGTGAAGCTTGCGGGGATTGACTTCGTGATACTCCACGAGTCAGACGGCGAGGGCTATGGGGTCGCAATCCCGGTCATGAACGCTGTATACCGTCATATGATGGGGTCAAAGACTCACAACATACTTCCCGCAGTCCCTTACATTGAGGCAGAGATCGCCGAACTCAAGGGCTATCAGGATAAAGGCTACACACTGATACTGACCAGCCACAACGCGCCGGAAGGTAAAGATGCTGTTGCCGAGAAAATAGCGTACCTTGAGAAAGTCCTTGAGCTTGCAAAAACGTGCAAGGACAAAGACGATTTCACAGCGAAAGTCAAAGATGCGTTCTCTGATTACAACGGCGAGGCATACTTGGGAATGAGCGCGGGAGCATTATTCAGCAAGTAGACAGAAAGAAGATTTTTGCAGTATCATTCACGCAGGCTTTTGGGCTTAACGTTCAGAAGTCTGCTGTTTTTATTGGGAGGATATAACAGTGCAGATTTCGAGCAGATTCACGATAGCGGTACATATAATAACGTGCATAGATTATTTTCACGAAGAACGCTCCATGACGAGTGATTTCATAGCCTCAAGCGTCGGAGTAAATCCAGTGATGATACGGCAGATAATATTGCAGTTGAAAGCGGCGGGAATCGTTGAAGTTTCGCGTGGAAAGGGCGGGATTATTTTGTCGAGGCCGCTGGAGGACATAACTCTATATGATATTTACGAGGCTGTTGAAAGTGTGAAGGGGAGATTATTCCGTTTCCATGAAAATCCTAATCCAGATTGCCCTGTCGGAAAGAAGATACATTCCGCACTTGATGAGACACTCGATGATATTCAGGCAGTTCTCGAAGAGAAAATGAGGAGCATAACCGCGCGTGATATATCGAGCAAAATTCTTTGATTTGAGGTGTTAGGGTTTCGGTTGAAATCTCCTGAAAATATCCATTGCGGCTTTAAGGTCAGCACCAATGGTAATAGTAGAGAGAATGTTTACGAACGAACCAAGTATACGATCCATATAGTAAGTATCTGACTTGAAATAATTATTCACACTCATTGTAATTCCGTTGTCATAAGCTGCACGGTATGATTCTGTCATCACGATTACAATATCTTTTATAAGACGCTTTAATTTTTCATCTATGTCATCACCCTGATAAGCTGACACAAACTGGCCATATACAAAATCACGGTTTTTAGCAATATTTTTATCCTGCAAAAGTTCCTGTTCAGTAACATCACCGTTAGCAAGCCTGTATGTAACTCCAAGAAGCGCAAATATAATCTGCATACCGTTTTTCATGATGCTAACCTGTTCTGGAGTAAGGCCTGAGTTTTTTAGCTCGTTGGTTATGTTAACGAATCTGCTGTAAAGTTGTATAAGATCTATGAGGAATGCTTTTTTGTCGCCATCCTTCTCATAATTCACACGGAACACGCTGTTATAGAGTCTTGGAGACTCAAATATCCGCTTGCTGCTGTGTCTTGCTATACCGGGAATTTGATTCACCATCGACAAAATAATCTGTGCTAGTACATCATTTCTCACTGAGTATTTAGACATTATTTTGGGTTTCTTTGAACTACGTTTAACTTCCATGTAAATGTCATTATTTTTGAGCATTCTTGCAAGCCTTAGCATTTCGGGTGAGTTAGATTTTAAGTCTCTAGGAAGTATAGGTTTCTGAGAGTTTGTAGCCTCAGCTATTTTCGTAGGGAACGGGACTTCTGACTTTCTTTTTGTTTCAGCAACTATCTTGCAGGGGATATAGAATATTTCCGAGTTTGTACCTTTATATTCTCCGATAAGATAAGTTGTTTGACCTCCGTTTACTATTGAAAAATTCGTCAGTGCTATCTTGTTACCATCAACATCAAAATCCTCACACGCTATTACAATCCCATTATTGAGGAACCAGAAGTCGCCTCTATTTTTGCTGAGCGTTTCTCTTATTTTATCATCAACAAGCTGATTTCTTATGTAACCGCGTATATTCATGTCAAACAGCCCTTTGGATGAGAACTTGCTATACAATGATCCTAGTGAAGTTGATTTCACATTGACCATTATTCCGCGAGCGTGCTCTGTTTCGTAGCTAAGAATATTTTTTGGCTTGTCAATCTCAAGTTTTGCGAAGGATACTGTAATAATTTCTGAAAGCTTCTCCTGAATTTTTTTCTCTATGTCCTCGCACGAGTAAATGGAGAATGTGAACTTCGCTAGTTCTGAAATATCATTAGCCAGCTTTTTGATCGTGTCCTAAGTATCTTTAATATCTGCCGAAGTAAAAAAAGCTATTTCAATGTTATCTAGTTCATCATCCGGCAGTCGGTCTAAAAAATTCTGCAAAGTCCGCTTGAGATTTTCATTATATGCTCCTGTGTGGCTTTTCCTGAAATTATTTATAGTATCACAGATTTTGTCGAACTCGTTTCTTATGTCGCCGTATGAAATGTTTTCTGTATATTTTGACTGGCAAATAAAAAGTTTTGATTCTTCATCATTAAAGTACAGAAAATCCACACCACCATCATTAGCACCATCAGTTACACAATCATACTTATCATCAAAATTTTCCACATCAAAAAAATACGTGAGAAGAACGTAGCTGAACGCTTTATCATCTGGAATATCTGAAGATTTATTTTGTTGAAATTCGCTACGAGCTTTAGCTATCTCCTCTTTTAATATTTCACTTGGCATAGAATAAACAACACCTCTTTTAAAAAATTATATCATATTTCCTAATATTACCACAGCTGCGTTACAACACAAAAAAGAGGAAGCCCAAATGTGAACTTCCTCTCTATATGAAATCTAAACTGGCAGCGGTCTGCTCTCCCGTGCGTACCCCGCACAGTACCATCAACGCTCGCAGGCTTAACTTCCGGGTTCGGCATGTGTCCGGGTGTGTCCCTGCCGCATCTGCCGCCAATAACTTTTTCCCTGAACATCTCTCCAAGTTACATATACAGCCATGAAAGAAAGAACAAGTTTTAAGATCTTTAGTACCGGTCAGCTCAATACTTCACAGCACTTACACTTCCGGCCTATCTAACTGCTCGTCTTGCAGTTTTCTTCTTGCTTGCGCAAAAGGTATCTCGTCTTGGAGGGGGCTTCCCACTTAGATGCTTTCAGCGGTTATCCCTGCCGAACATAGCTACTCAGCTTA
>CALGGR010000262.1 GCA_937915755.1 uncultured Fretibacterium sp.
GGGCAAGGCGGACAAGGCAGCGAACCCTACTGCGGGGCATGTAGCAGGACTCGATGCTTCGGGCAACCCGACTGACACGGGCATTGTCGCGGCGAATGTCCTGACAACCGCCGACGTAGCAACTGACGCGGAAGTCAACGAGATGCTCACTGAAGTGTTCGGAGCGGCATCCTAGAGACAGGTTCATAACTTGGAGCAGGTCTGCCCCTAAAAAGTCAGGCCTGTTTTTTATGGAGAATGAACGATGTCGTACAACGCGGGCAAGAAGGCAAGGGTCAAGGACTTGATGACGCTTGCACAGAGGATGAAGGCATTAACGGATGAGTTATCAGAACGTGTCGGCGACCTTGAGGAAATGGCAGCGGGCATAATGACGGTAACGAATGCGTCAATAGCAAATATAGACAGAGGAGTGGTATAGAGATGTCGAACTATACGAGGTGGTACAGGGAAGGCACTGTATCAGCAACGAACGGCAGCAACGTCATTACAGGGACGGGAACGTACTGGAAGACGGCGGGGCTGAACACGGGGGACATCCTGAAACTTGGAGGGAATGACTACGAAATCCTTACGGTAACGGATAATACCCATTTAACGATAGCAGGGACATTCGGCGGAGTGAGCAGCTCAGGGATGGCGTATGCTGTTGTGAGGAACTTCACGAGCACGATGCAGTCTAAGGTTGCGGCCAATGTAGCTGGTCTGCTGGAGGATTACGCCAAATACCTGAACACGTCAACAGCGACGATATACGGCAAGAGTGCGTACGAAATCGCCGTAGCGAAGGGGTACACGGGCACGGAATCGCAGTGGCTAGAGAGCCTCATCGGAGGTGGGCAGTGGCAGACGTTGAACGCCCGCACGCAGATACTGTCTGAGATGGGAGGAGCTACGCACAACAGCATATTCAGGGGCAAGGACTTGGGCTCAACGATAACGGGGGCGCAGTACAACGCCATCAAGAACGGGACGTTCGACGACATGTACATCGGGGACTACTGGACGTTCGGGGGAGTGAAGCACCGTATAGCGCACTTCGACTACTTCTTAGGCAGGTCGATGTACTACGCCGAGAAGATACAGCCCGGCGACATAGCCGCGAAGAGCTACCATCGCACGACCCCCCATCACGTGATACTGCTCCCCGACGCGTCGATAATCACGGGGAAGTGGCACACAGAGGACACAATCCTGCAGGGCTACTACGGGACGAACTTCTGGAACGAGATACTGCCGCAGATATACACAATGCTAGGGGGCTACGTCGGAGCGGAGCACCTTCTGGAGTTCCAGCAGACGATGGCGGCCAAGATGAACGACGCGCACACGCAGGTGGGGTACACGTCGCAGTACGTGATGGCTAGTCTTCTGAGCGTGCAGGAGCTGTTCGGCTATCCGAGCGTGAACCTGAGGACGGCGCAGTACACGAACATAGACGATATCTGGTGGACGACGGAGTTCGCGCTGTTCCGCCTTGCGCAGGAGTACAGGTACAAGGCGGGCGCGTGCTGCCTGCGGGACGTACAAGGCTGGTCGTCGTACTTCGGGTGCCTACAGCCGCAATTTCTGTGGGTTTACGGCCAGGTCGCGATGATGAACAGCGTCATGATGCAGAGCTTCATCACGCAGAACGTGTCGAACGGTTTCCGTCCGTACTGGGGCGTAGCGGTGTACAACTAAGGGAGGAGAGTGAGCTAGGATGAGCAAGCTGAAGCTGAAGGGCGGACGTGAAGTAGCGTGCGAGCTGAACGGGGACTTCTACGAGTGCGCTGAGCCCGTAACGCGTGCGGACCTTGACGGAGTGAGCGTTGTTGATGATGACGGGCGCGTAGTCTTGGCCGGAGCGGTAGAGGTGCAGGCGGTGAGCAACATTGACGGGAAGTGCGCAGTGTGGCTCGAGGCGATGAGTGCGGAGAAGCTGAAGTTGGAGAAGGCGGCGGCGGACATAGAGTACGTTGCGATGATGGCGGGGGTGGAACTGTAATGAGCGAGTTTGCGCTGAAAGTGAAGAGATGGTACACGTTGGGGCTGTGGAGCGAACAGCGGGTACGCGAGGCAGTAGCACAAGGGAAGCTGAGTGCGGAGGAGTTCAAGGCGATAACCGGCAAGGGATTGCTGGGATAGGATGTTGCAGGGAGGCTCAATAGCGGGTCTCCCTGCTTTTACTGTATGAAGGGGGAATAGATATGGCTGACGATACAAAGAACTTCAAGGTGTCGGAGTTCGCTTGCAAGTGCTGCGGCAAAAATCACATTGACCAGCGCGTCATCAACATGGCTCAGGTTATCAGGGATGAACTCGGTGTGCCGGTAAGAGTGAACTGCGGGTACAGATGCCCGAAACACAACGCTGAAGTCGGCGGCGTCAAAGGGAGCTGGCACACGAAAGGCTGTGCGGCAGACCTCTCATGCTCCGCAGGAAACATGAAGCTCTTTGAGGCCGTCAAGAAACTTCACGCAGAAGGCAAGCTCCCTGACCTGTCTTACTGCATAAGATACAAGTGGGGAGTTCACATAGACTGCGGGAGCAAGAGAAAATCCTTGTGGGAGGTGCGGGCATGACTTACGACAAATATTTTTCCGGCGGGGTCGGGCTGCTGGGGGCGTTCCTGTCGTGGTTTCTCGGAGACCTTGACGGCGCAGTAAAACTCCTTGTCGTTATGGCCGTCATCGACCAAGCTACAGGGCTCATCAAGGCGGGCGTTATGCGCAAGTGGTCAAGTGAGGCCGGTTTTCATGGGATAGCAAAAAAGGTATTGATGTTCCTGCTAGTCGGGATTGCCAACATCATCGACAATGAACTTCTAGGACACAGCGAAGTCCTGCGGGATGCTGTCAGCTTCTTCTACATCGCTAATGAGGGACTGAGCATCATGGAGAACGCTATAGAGTGCGGAGCACCAGTGCCAGAGGGGCTCAGAGAACGCTTCCTTGCGTGGAGGAATAAACAGCTTGTGAGCAAAAACACACCGGCGGATGAGGAGGACTAGAGGATGAACTACGGAGACATCATCGAGCTTGGCCGCCACCGGCTCATGTGCGGCGACGCGACGAGATATGACGATATACAGGCCTTACTTGACGGCAAGAGGGTGAACATGGTCTTGACAGCCCCCCCTACGGGATACGCATCGTGAACCGCAAGACGGGACAGCTCAGTTCGCACGGCCGCAAGTACCCCGAGGTCATAGGCGACACAAACGGCGACATGTTCAAGGAGCACTACCGCCTGATACGGCGTGTGTGCAACAACCTCATTATTTGGGGCGGGCAGAACTTCGCCGACGTGCTACCCCCCTCTTGCGGGTGGCTGTTCTGGGACAAGTGCAAGAACTCTCCGGCATTATCTTTCGGAGACGGGGAGCTTGCGTGGACTAACTGTGCGACGCGAATCCGCAAGTACGTCCATAAATGGAACGGCGCGCACGGCAAAAACACTCCGCTGAACGGCTACCTTCATCCGACACAGAAGCCCGTCGAACTTCATGTGGACATCCTAGAGGACTTCTCTCAGCCGGATGACATCATACTTGACTGCTTCGGCGGATCAGGAACTACCCTCATTGCGTGCGAGATGACGGGGAGGACGTGTTACATGATGGAGCTGTCCCCAGACTATTGCGACGTGATTGCACAGCGTTATGAACGGTTTGCAGATAGTGCCTTCACGGCCTGAACATGCCGCTATCGTCCCGTACCTCAGGCAGGCAGACCTTGACGAAATACACGCCATGACTGAAACAGACCCGGCGGCGGCTGTTTCTTGGTCTATTGCTTCTTCTGAAAGAGGGTACACGGCTCTGCTTGACGGGAAGCCATGTGCGGTCTTTGGCGTTCATGACGGCGTTATCTGGCTCGTCGGCACTGATGAAATCACACGTCATCCTGTTACGTTCTACAGGTATTCAAGGCGCATCTTCCAGAAACTCAAGCAGGGGTATTCAAGACTGTACAACTTCGTTCACGCGGGCAATACGTTCTCCCTGCGGTGGCTTCGGTGGCTGGGGTTCTCCGTTGAACCGCCGCATAATCATTTCCATTACGTACATTACGACAACAAGGAGGAGTAATTTATGTGCACTCTGCTATCTGCACTCGGTGCTGGAGCTTCCCTGTTCTCTGGGATAGCTCAGTCCCGCAACGCTAAGGCTCAAGCTGACGCTCAGGCCTCCGCTCTTGAGGCTAACGCACGGAATGCCAGAATACTCGGGCATGACGCAATAGAACGCGGCGGGCAGGAAGAATTGAGACTCAGACGGTCTATGGCTCAGCACAGAGGAGCTCAGCGCGCGGCTCTGGCAACTGCCGGTATCGACATTGACAGCGGCTCAGCCCTCGACGCTCAGAATGCTTCTATCTCAGAGGGAGAACATGATGCGGCAGCTATCAGGTTCAACGCCGCACGGGAACGATGGGGCTACGAACGTCAGGCCGCCAACATGGAGAATCAGGCAGCATACTACAGGGCAGCAGGAAAATCCGCCGCAAGCAATATCCTCTTCGGGACGGTCATGAATGTCGGGCTCGGGCTTGGCAATGACATTTACGCACGTACTAAAGGCGTATCGCCGCTCACTCAATATGAAGACCGCTCGAAGTATTGGGGGCCGGTCTACAATCCTATTGAACGCAGACGCAGGGGGTACATGTGATGAGGATTTCTGTCTACGAACGCCAGCAAGGCATTGCTCCGCTGAGTATTCCGCAGGAACAGGCCAGACCGCAAGTCTCCGACAACGGCGAATCAGCCGCAAAAACTCTCGCCGGTGCTTTCACCAGACTTCAGGAAATTAACGACGGCATTGAAGACGCAAGAACTCTGGAGCTGTTCAACCAGTTCAAGCTGGACGGCCAGCAGTATCATGAAGACCCGGACAAAGGCATATACCACACACGGCTGGGGTACATGTCGCAGGGCATCTACAAGGAAGCAGACCAGTGGATGCGCGAGAAAGGGGAAGGTTACGTCAGGCAGCTCCGCAGCAAACGCGCAAAAGCGAACTTCCGTAAGATGGCTCGCGAGCACATCGAGCAGAGAGGAGTGCAGAACTCGCGCTTTGAGGCTGCACAGGTCAGACAGTACCAGCAGGAACAGGCCGATTCCTCCATCAAGAACAGCCTGATTTTCGCCGAACAGAACTGGAACAACCCCCAAGCTATAGCACAGGCAAGGCGCGATATTCAGCAGGCTCTTGAACTCAGGATGAGGGGCTCGGGAACTGAGGCCTTCTCCAACGCTTACGCAGAGATTGAGGACAAAATAGGCGTTGCAAGAATACGGCAGGCTTTCACTCAGCATCCTCTTACTGCCCTCGAGATGCTCAACAACCCGGATATTCATTTGAAGCCGGAGACTGCCGCGAAACTCAGAGAATCACTGCAGAACAGCACAGAAGTCTATGAGCTTCAGGGCATTGTTCAGTCTTATTCACGGTACTATACTCCGGCACAGGCCGTAGAAGCTCAACGTGTGCTGATTGACCGTTTCGGCGCGGACAAGGGGCAGAAGGCTTTTGCCGCACTCTCAAGGTTTTGGAGCGTAGCTGATTCTCAGAAGGCGGCCAGAGAACGCGACGAGCGGGAGGTCATGCAGAGCAGGGAAGATGATTATCTGCGCACATTCGCGGTCTCCTCTCCGTCGGCCAAGCAGATTATTGACGACATGAACAGCAGGAAGATTTCCCCACAGTTCGCGCTTTCCGCTCTGGGACGTATCAAGCAGGAGGCGGCAGACGCACAGAGAGCAGAGAAAGCACGGCGGCAAGTTGAGTTCTGGCTTGCTGAACGAAGGGGCGAGTTCCTTTCCGATGAACAGCTTGATGAAATGGTTGACAGCGGGGTCATTTCTACGCAAGAGGCCAGCAGCCACACCGAATCAAGAGAGGCCTTCCAGAATAAAGCATTCCAGCACAATAAAGATGTCTTCATGCAGAAGTTTCTTGACGGCACTCTTGAAGACGGAGAAGTCGAACAGGCGGCGAGCAAGGGATGGATTAAGCCTAACGACGCTTTCATCATCAGAGAGCATCTGCGCGTTGAACGGGAACGCAGGGCAAGCGGCGAGAAACTTTCCCGACAGGAGGAACAGCAACGCTTCAAGGACAGGCTGAACATCATTATTCACAACGGCGGCATAATCCCCCGTGCGCAGGTCAACGAGCTGTATAATCAGGGACTAATTGACGATGCAACCGCAAACATGCTTTATGCTCATGAGGACAGGTACAACGATGAACAGCGGAGGCTTCAAGAAGAACAACAAACGCAGTCAGCCCGCCAGCAAGCAAAGCAGGATGAAGCCGCTCACAAAGAAGAACTCGACAAATGTTCGGCGCAGATTTTCGACATGTTTCCGGGTCAGAAAGGCGAGGCCTTAAAGTACGTCAACTCCCTTCCGCTGCCCGTCGAGGACAGAGATATTCTCCACCAGAGAGTTTCACGGCGTTTTGAGGATGAAGCACAGTCTGTAAAGGATGAGAGAGCCGCACTCAAAGAGGCTCGGGAGAAGGCATACCTGCAGACTTGGACTGATACCATGCTCAATGTTCGTTCTCAGCAGCAGATTGACGCTATGCGCTCGGTCTTCCTGAACATGCGCGGGGAGTTCGAGGACGGCCAATACAGCGAGCTTATGACCGTGCTCAACAACAAGGAACGGCATTTGCGGGAAGCCGAAAAGCAGAGGCTCAAGGCTGACAACTACGACATTGCACGGGATTACGCAGAACGCTTCGGGCTAGCGGGAGAGCATGACGCACGACAGGAAATAAGAGAGAGTTTCCCTGACCCCGAACAGGTCAACGATATTCTTTCCCAGTTCAACAGGATAATTCAGGAAAAGCAGAACGAACAGAACAGCAAGGACAAGGCTCACGCTGAAGAGCAGGAACAAAACTATGCCCAGCTTGCACAAGATTACTGGCGCAAAGGGCTCACTGCTCCATTTGATGAAATCGACAGGCTTGAACAGTCCGGCGGCCTCACCTTCAATCAGGCTGAAGATGCACGCGCCATGAATGCCGCACTCTCCCGCAAGCAGGGTGTAGAAAAACAGCTCAGCGGGAATATTCCTGACTGGATGTACAAAACTCCGCTTGAACGCGAAACACTCGTCATGCAGGCTATGGGCACTTCGCCGGATAAAAGAGCCGCGAACGTAGCTTATCTCTTCCAGAAAGCCGCCGCCGGGACTTTAACCGACGCTGAAGCCAATATGTACGAAGCTCAGGGCGGAATCCTGAAAAGCGACGCTGAAATGCTCAGAGAGTACGGAACAAAATTCGACCAGACACAGAAGAGCAAGCTCATGTACGCCAAAAACAGGCTCATTCAAGGTATCCGCAACCTCACTCTCGGCGGGAAGGAAACAAGCGACATCACTGCAGGTGCGCTCCTCCAGTTCTCGCTCGCAACATCAAATATTGACCTCAAAGCCAAGAACTTCGACGAGGTCGTTGAAACACTGTATCAGGAAATTTTGGGGAATGTCGTTGACAGCTACAAGGAGAAGAAACAGCTCACGCAGTGGCAGTTGTGGCCGCCGTCCCTGAGTGCGCCTACTAATGCCGCTTTGAGGATCGCTGCTGCAGAAGAAGACACCCGAAGTTTCACGCTGCCGCAGCCTGAGAGAGATATTGTGTTCATGGATATGCCGGACTTCACACAGCCCGTGATGCCGACGGAGGATACTGCAAGTGCTGATACCGCCACACCATACGCACTGCCGCAGGACAGACCAGCCCCCGAAGCTCCGCCTGCAGTCTCCGTTCCAGCTCCTGAAACACCGCCGATGCCGCAACGTGAGCGTATCCCTGTATACAGAGACGCTGAGGGTGTCAGTTTTGCTCCAAATGCACAGAGCAGACAAACAGCAATAGCACCAGCAAGGCCGCTCAATCTGGGGCTGGCTTTGACGGGAGGCGGAACGGTTACAGGGAGGTTTAGCGACAGACGGAGTTACAGGAACGGACAGCACAACGGCATTGATATTGCACTGCCCGAGGGTAGCCCCATCACTTGGTCTCAGGATGCCGGCATCCCCGTTACTGTCGCCAAAGTGAATACAGGCTCGCCGTCCAGAGGAGGCGGGAACTCCGTTACTCTCAGAGGCACTGACAGCGGAGGCAATCTCTATGAGTTCATCATCAGCCACATGAAGAACGGCAGCATTCCCCTCAAGGTCGGCGATGCTGTTACGCCGGGTATGCTCATCGGGCGGGTTGGCAATACAGGCATGACCAGCGACAGAGTTAAAGGCGGAATCACAGCGTGGTATCAAGGCAAGTCGTCAGGGTATCACATGGATTTGAAGGTCAAGGTCAACGGGAAGTACGTTGACCCTGAACACTTCCAGTCCCCGCAGGTTTATCCCGGCCCTACTATCGATGCCGCACGACTCCTGCCGCCAGTTCCTGAAACAGTCTCGCCGCCCGTGCTCCCTACTCAGGAGGAACAGCGCGCAAGAATACTTGAGGTGCTCTTCGGCGTTGGAGGGTTATCGGGCGATATTTTATTCAGCGGAGACTGGGGAGGAGGATACTAATGCAGGATTTTTACGAGACACAGGCACAGCTGGATACAATGCTGGGCAATCTTCAGCTTCAGGGTATGCGGCTTGACCAGCAGCTGGCCGACCCGTTCTACGGCTATGATTACCTTGCGGGCAAGTATCCTGCTCTCAAAGACAAAATACAGCAGCTCAGGAATGAAGGCATCTCTGATGAAATCATCGGGGACGTTCTCGTTAATGAGGTTGAACCAAGACTGCGCTTCGTTGGGAACAATCAGGCCGTCAATGACGCTCTCGGACGTACTCCTGAGAGTATGCAGGAAGTCAGCGACTATGAAGGCTTCAAGCTCCGGGATGCCTACAGGCAGGCTTTTCCCGACAAGTCCGACGATGAGATTTTCAACGCCATCGAGATTTCAAGGCAGTCAGGGGTCAGCACAAGCAATCTCCTCAAGAACCCCAAGCTGTACGAGTATTTTCTGGCGGGCAGAAAGGAACGCGAGACGCTCATTGAATCAGCCCGGCGCGGGATAAATAACTACCTTGTCAATAATGACATGGGCGCGGTCGGAATTCAGGCCATGCTGGGACATATCTCGTCGCAAGACATGTTCAGGCAGAGAGAGGAGCTCGCCAAGCAACTGATTGATGAACCCGCCGTACAGACTTTCGCGGGGAAGGCTCTTGCCGGAGCGGGGAGCATTACTGCTCAGGGCTGGAAGAACATGGGCAAAGGGTATCTGCTCGGCGGAGCTCTCGCAGGACTTGGAGCGGCTATAGGTTATCCTCTCGGAGCAAGCAAACCGTTCGCCAGTTTCGGCTTCAAGGCGGGCTATCTGGGAGCTACTGCGTGGGAACTATTCGAAGACCAAGCGGGCAACGACTACGCTGAACTGCTCTCCATGAAGGATGAAAACGGCCAGCCCATCCCTGAGAACGTCGCAAAAACTGCCGCGATACTCTCAGGCGGCGTTACCGTCGCTACGGAATTGGGGATGATGAAGTACACTCTCCGGCTCTTCCCGGGCGGCGGCAAAACAGCTGACCTTCTGGGCTTCGGGAAACTGGGGCTGTCGAGGCAGGAAATCTTCAACGCCGTCAAGAATAACGCTCTGGCAAGAACTGTCTTCGGGAATATGGCCGTCGACATCAGCAAGGGCATCACAGCTAGCACCATCAACAATGTTATCGAGTCGTTCAACACTGACCTGAAAGTACCGCTCGCTCAATGGATGTCGGGTCAGCCCTTCCCCAGCTATAACTGGGGCGGAATGTTCAAGCACGCATGGCAGACCTTAGGCTCAAGCGTCAGAGATTTTTCTACTCAGGCTCTGCTGGGGCTGCCGTTCAAGATGTTCGGTGCGTACAGAAACCAAGTCAGGCCGTTCAACCGGGAAATCACACGCGTCGCCAATGAAACAGGCCTGCCAAAAGCTACCGTCGTGGAAGTTCTCGGCGAACAGTTGCTTAACGCAGAGGAACAGGCACAGCAGGAGCAGCAGGAGCAACAGTCCCCAGCCCTTACTCCTGCTCCTGAAACTGCGCCGGTAATCTCCGCACCTGATTATGTCTTCATTCCGACGGCTGACTTTGCAAGGCTTCAGCAGGAACATCCCGAAATTAGCGACATTCAGGCTCTCGCCGCAGGGGAGGAAGCAGGCTTAACCCTCGAACAGTTCAACGCCATCAAGGAGCAGTTCCCGGAGTTCGTCTCCAGCATTTCGGACAATATCCGCATGGACGCGGACGGAACTACTCCCGCCGAACTCAGAGAGAAAATCGCCGCTACTGACCCCGCAAAAGCTCAGGCCTTCCATTCGGAGGAGATACAGAAGGGCATTCAGGCGGAAACTGAACGCTACATCGAGGCCGGGCTTCCGCAGGAACAGGCGGAGAATGCCGCCCAGCTATGGGGTGCTATCGCCGCGTCTATGGTTGCTAATGAAGGCATCGCTCTGCCGCAGATTGAGATTATCAGTCAGGAACAGCAGCAGGCTCAAATTCAGCGGCAAGAGGATATGTCCCGCATTACTGCTCCTGATTACGACATAAACAACCCAGCTACTTGGACTGACCAGAACAGAGCGCAGAGGCTTCTGGCCGCAGCCGAGAAAGGGAAGCTGTCCAATCTGGAGCTGTTCATCAAACGCTTCCTTGAACTCACTACAGGCAAATCACCTGCAGAGACTGAGGCTCAGACTGAGACTGTCGATGAGGAAGCCAGAACCTCAATGACTGCCGAAATCAGAGCGGAGATGAAGGACTATTCCGCTTCACTCAGAACGGCCAATCAGGATGCCGTTGATACCCTCGCGGCTCAGGCTTGGGATGCTGAACGCTACGTGCCGGAGGCCAAGTTCCCGCAGGGCAAGAACAGAGCTCCAGACTACAGATATGAGTTCACTTCCTATGACGGGAAGAGTGTCATTGATTTTGCTGAACGGAACGGCGACCTCTACATCAAGCTCAAGAACGCAGGGAGCAAAAATCCCTTCGTACTCGCCATCAAGAACTTCAAGGAGGCGGACTTCAGGCAGATTATCGGGGACTTGGGGGAAGGCATTACCGCAAGAGGGGTTGAACTTGGCAGGATACCGCTCGTGCAGAACCTCGCCAAAGCTCTCGGCCAAGTCTGGCAAGATTACCAGCTCCCTACCATCCCAGTTTACTCGGAGACGCTGGAGACTGAGAGACCAGATGTCCATACTCTTGACTTAGAGACTGAACGCCCAGAAACTCATACTCTCGACTTGGAGACTGAGAGGCCGGAAACTCATACTCTCGACGAAACTTCCGAAACTCCGCAGATACAGACTGCGCCGGTGTGGGAGGCTATGCCTGATGACGAGACCAGCACCATGCCTAAACATGCACGCTACAATCTCGTTCAAGACCAGGCCGCCTGGAGTGAAACTGTCGAGGACATTCTTACTGACCCGGAAGTAGGCACCAGAACCACAAAACAGGCCGTCGTTATGCGCACTCCGCTGGTGTTCACTCTCGCAGGGGCTGAACATCATATGATGTCCATCAACAAAAACAAGCTCGCCGCTATTCTGGCCAAGCACACAACTATCACTCAAGATGACTTGCAGCAATTCGTGCGGGCTCTCGCTGATCCGATCGCCATATTCGAATCAAGCCCCGAAGCATCCCACCCGGGCAAAGTAGCACTCCTCGACATGAAGGATGAGAACGGCGCAAGCATCATCGTTCCCGTCCACCTGAATTATGAGGGCAAGTCCGCACCCGCAGGGCTCGATGCCGTCAACAAAATTGCGTCCGTCTACCCTCAGGCTGAAACGAGAGGCAAGAGCAAGGGCACTCCAAAAAATGAATGGTTCAGGGAACAGGTCAAGGCAGGAAGACTGCTCTACATCAACACAGACAAGGCCGCGCAGTGGCACGCTGATACAGGAACTGCTCTCATCGAGGACGGCGCAACTCTCCCCGAAGGCGTGAAGACACAAGCTGACCTTCAAGCCGCCTGGACTGCGCATGACGCTGAAGGCTTCTACAAAACTGATCCGAACACAGGCGAAACCCCCTCTCGCATATCCTTCGGACCGCTCGGAAGGGCTATCGTCAACCTCCTCTCAAGCTCAGGCAACGTCAATTACGCCGCTCACGTTCACGACATCGGACACGCCCTCTTCGGCTTCATCGACTCTCTCGCTGAACTGGGCAGCGCACAGATGAAGGAAGACAGGGATTACGTCCTGCAGAGGGCGGGCGTGGAACTCTCTGACTGGCTGGCAGAGAAACCTAACCAGAGAGGCGGCGCAAGAGAGAAAGCTCATGAGTGGTTCGCCAATGCCTTTGAGGTCTACCTCTCCGAAGGCAAAGCTCCGAATGACAGGCTTAAGGGCGTCTTTGAGCGCGCAAGAAAATTCCTCATGGAGATTTATGACGACATCTCTAACCAGCTCGGCATCTCTCTCAATGATCAGGACAGAGAGCTCTTCTCACGCCTGCTCTCCATGCCCAGTGAGGACTCTGATACTGTCTCGGACTTCGTGCTCCAGCAGTCCAGAATCAACAGAGAGATTGAGACATTGCAGGAACAGCAGCGCGTACTTGAAACACAGCACCTGACTGATACCGGCACGGCTGAGGCTATCGACAATGAGACGGCGGAACGCGGGCTTGATGATGATACGGTCAGCACTGTTCGGAATTACGTCGGCGCGGACAATGAGGTCGGGCAGTTCTCGGAGGCCTCAGACAGCAAGGCCGTCATTCGCACCGCTAATGGCACGGAACTTGAGGCGCAGTACAGAATTGTTGACGCGGACAGCCTCATTGCTTCACACAACGAGGACGGACAGATTAACCCGGACTTCCCGCAGGAGCTACAGCCCAGACAGAGAAGCAGGCAGGCCAGCAAACGGCAGATTGACCGAATCGCAAACAACCTTGACCCTGAACTTCTCGGAGCTAACAGGCTCGCGTCTGACGGCGCGCCAGTCATTGCCCCTGACAGCGTCGTCGAGAGCGGCAACGGAAGAGTCCTCGCCATAAGGCAGGCTTACAAGTCCGGCAAAGCTCAACGTTACAGGCAGTGGCTCATTGACAACGCTTACAGGTTCGGGCTGCTCGGCGAAGAGGCAGAAGCCCTTGAACATCCAGTGCTCGTCAGAGAAAGACTGTCCGACGTCGACAGAGAAGCCTTCGTTAGAGAAGCTAACGAAAGCACTCTTGCCGTCATGTCCTCCGCTGAACAGGCCGCGTCTGATGCCGCCGCATTATCCAATAGTGCACTCGTACTCTTTGACCCTACACGCTCCATCGCAGACAACTCGGACTTCATCAGAGAGTTCGCAAAGTCCATCCCGCAGAACGAACTAGGGCAGTTCATGGACAAGGACGGCAATATCTCACGGGCGGGCATCAACAGAATCGTTGCCGCCTTACTCGCTAAGGCCTTCAATGACCCCGCTTTGCTCGACAAGTTCATTGAGAGCTGGGATGACAACATGCGCAACATCGGCAAGGCCGTCATTACAGCAGCACCTACTCTCGCCGCCTTTCAGACCAGCAACCACTCTGCTGAACTCTTCATCAATGACGACATTGTTCAGGCCGTGCATATGCTAGACACTTTGCGGCAGTCCGGCAGGGACGTTGAATCGTATCTGTCTCAGCCTGACTTGTTCGAAAGAGGCATTTCTCCAGAGGCTGAAGCACTGCTGCGCTTCTTTGACAAGAACAAGGCAAGCTACAAACGCATTGCCGCAGGACTTATCAGCTACGTCAACACCGCAATTAATGAGGCTCAGACAGGGCAAGGCCTGCTCTTCGAGGAGACGGCGCGCGACAAAGCAACCATACTCCAAGAGGCTCTGCGCACTGCTGAAGAGAATACGGAGGCCGTCAATGTTCAGGAACCTGTCAGCTCCTCCTTCTTCGAGCGCATCAACGCAAAAGGACAAGTCGCACCAACTATCCCAGTCAATGCCAGCACGTTCAACGCGTTCCTCGCAATTACAGGACCGGAAGGGGCTATGACGTACCTCAAGAAGCGGAAGAAATATCTTAATGCTCCGAACAGAAAGGGACAGTTTGAGGCTGAACGCGCAAGGATTGACCACTATATAGGGCAGCTCAAAGAGGCTTTTGACGAGGAGCTCAGGACGGGCACAAGAACTAACATCACCAGAAGAGATTTGCGCACGGCCTTCTTTGAAGGCAAAAAGGAAGGCAGGAATCAAGGCAGAAGCAAGGAGCGCGAAATCCAGCTTGAACGCAGACGGAAAGCTGAGGACAAAATCAGGGCACGCCAGGCTGAACGGCGGTATGGACAGGCGCAGAGGCTCAAGGACAAACACGCTCAGGACAGGGCACGGCAGGCTGAACGACAGTACGAACAGGTGCAGAGGCTTAAGGACCAGCACACTCAGGACTCGCAGGCTTTGCGGGAAGCTAGATGGCGGACTAAACAGCAGGAGAAACAGATACAGAGGCTCGAAGACCAGCACGCTCAGGACTCGCGGGCATTAGGGCAGGCTGAATGGGAGGTTGCACAGCAGGAGAAACAGCGCGCAGAGGACAGGGCTCACTATCAGGAGAGGCTCGCAGAGATACAGCAGACACTGCGGCAGAAAAACCAAGAGAAGCTCGGCAAGAAAGCCGCTCAGCACAAGAAAAAGATTGACGCACTGCAGGCCAGAATTGACAGGCTCAAAACTACCCAGAGGCAAATGAACGACCAGCGGCAAATCAGGCGCATCGTCAAACGAATCACGGGCATGAAGAAATCTAAGGCCATCAGTTGGGAGAGATTGCAGGAGATTAACGGCATCATTGATACCCTTGACTTCGACAGGAGCAGGAAGGGCTCGGAGCGCAGAGAACTTTTGCGGGACTTCCTCAACATGCAGAACAATGAAGGCAAACAGTACACACAGGACTTCATCAGCGAGTTCGCGGAAGAGAACAGCATCACGCCAGAGGAGATTGATGAGTTCACCGGCAAGGTGCACCTGTATGATATGACGCTCGCTGAAGTCAGGGACTTGTTTGAGAAAATCAAACGTGTCTACGACATCGGACGCAGAGAGTTCGAGGTCTGGAAGCGGGAGAAACAGGACAGAAGGCAGGGCATGAAGGACACCCTCATTACTGCACTCTTGCAGTCGGGACGCAAGTCCCCAAAACCCAGAACTCCGAAGGAACATTCAGACCTTGTGCATGAATACAGCGGCGGAAAGGCCGGTGAAACGTTAGCGCGGTACTGGGATGCCTCCAAGACTCCCGGACGATTCCTCGCGGACTTGGGCGAACCTTTCAGGAGAATGCTCGGCGATGATTTCAATGCGGCCATTGGCGAAATGACCGTGCATGTTGATGCCAGAACTGACAAGGTGCTCTCCAGTCTGCAGAAGCTCGGCCTCTCTACTCGCGACTTCTTTAAACATGCTATCACCGTCAACGGCGAAGACTTCTCGTGGCAGCAGGTCATGGAGATTTATGCGGGCATGAAGAACGAGTTCAGCCGCAGAGCCATACTCTACGGCAACTTCATGAGCAACTCCGCAGAGCGCGGCACGCGCTACCTCACTGAGGACAGCGCGATGAACGCCATCAACCAGATACTTGCCTTCATCAACCAGCCGGAGAATGAACGCTACAGGCAGGCTACGGAAATCATCATGCAGGACTTCGCGGAGAACTTCGACCGAATCAATGAAGCTCAGGTCAGGCACTTCAACAGGGGCATGGAGAGGCAGGAGGCGTATTCCCCGATTTTCAGGCTCAGGCATCAGACCAGCGGAGGCTTTACTATCAACGCAGAGACGGAAGAAATGGTGAACAGTTCGCCGTATTCTGAGGTGCTCCAGAGAGTAGCGGACGGGTATACTCAGCGCAGGGCGGTCATCAACCCCGACAAGCAGGAGCCCATCAGCCTCAACTTCTTCGAGAACTGGCACAAGGCTATGATTCAGCAGGAACGCAACGCAGCTTTAGGTGGTCTCGCAGCTGATGTCTTCGTCGCGCTCACGCAGAAGGGCGGTGAGTTCGGGAGCGTCAAGGAAGCCGTCGAGAAACTGGCAGGGTCTCATGCGTGGGAGTATCTGCGCAACATCTACAACTCCTCCATCACTGACAGATACCTAACAGAGAGCGACGCTAGCTCCGCTATCGCTACATGGCTCATGCAGAACAGGAGCTATGCCTATGTCGCTTTCAGCCCTGCTACTATGCTCGCTCAGACCACAAGCTACTTCCTCGCTCTGTCATCCTCCAGCAAGGGGCATATCTTCCGAAGTCTAGCGAGATTCATCGGCATGGCCTCCACTGGCAGGCTCAATGAGTTCTTCGAGAACGTCTACCAGCTTTATCCCGAACTCAGGCATTCAGGAGGAGACCCGACCGCAAATGAAATCTTGCAGGAAAAACGCTACAGCTCCGCGCCCGGCTTGTTCGGGGAGACGGCCAAGAATGTCGCCAACCTCTTCAGGCAGTTCAATGACAGGTGGGCTTATGCGGGAGTCCAGGCCTTCGACAGAGCTACTAAGGCTATCGTCTTCCACGCCGCTTATTCCGCCAACATCGAGAAAGGAATGTCGCAGGAGGAAGCGGTCAGACTCGCAATCAGAGTCGTGCAGGACACTCAGCCTGCGTCTACTGCAAGAGAAATGACGGAGATTAACAGGTCAAGCAGGAGCTTCCACAAGCTGATGTTCACCCAGTTCATGAATGCTCTTGCGCCCGTCTTCAACGTCGGCGTTGTCGATGTCGTGCGCAGTATCGTGCACCCGTCCGTGAACGCCATCAAGAATGCCGCGTTCTCTCTGCTTGGATTCGCACTCGCCGCGGGATTCACTGGACTCGTCAAGGACGGCATGTCGGGCAGACTTCCCACAGGTGAGGAGAGGCCGGACGGTTCTGATGACAACTGGGGCAACTGGCTCAAAGAGACGGAGATTGACAACTTCCTGAACACTTTCCCGCTCATCAACAGTATCCTGACCTCGCTCTACAGGAAGTACAGCGGCAGGAAGGGCTACAGGAACAACGACAGATTCGCTGAGCCGTTCGACACGGCCTACAACGCGATGAGGAAGATTTACAGCGATGATGAGGAGGAAGAACGTTCGATGGGATACGACGGGCTGATGAAGGCGGCGGCTCTCGCGGGATTCCCGCCTATGCCGTATAGCGCATTAAAGCAGATGATGAGGCTGTTCGGAGTCGGGCAGAAGGAGTGAGGCCTTCATTGCAAGCTGTCAAGGTCTACGCTTGATGCAGGGCTGCTCCAGTCAAGTTCAAGGCAATGCTCCTCAGCAACTCACGAAGCTGGGGCAGCATCTCGTACAGAAAACATCCCTGCCAGTTCCGGCGGAATATTGTACTCACTACACGCCTCAATGCTCCCTGATGCCAAAGGCTCAACTCTGAGGGGTTGTCGTACGGAAGATATACAGCTCCTGCCGGGCTGGAGTACAAGTACTTCAACAAAGCCTGTTCGCCGAAAGGAAGTTGCATCACAAATCTCAATGTGGCTCTCAGGATTTCACGCTCCCTATTGCAGGCACGATAATTACGAATCAAGGCGGCCGTGCTTTTCACGACTATTGCAGCAAGCAGGAAGAAAACTGCAAGCAGACTCCATGAAGACAACAAATCCTGTACCGTGCTGATAATCAGCTTCAAGTCGTCCAGCACAGAGCATTCTCCTCCTTTACGCCATCGCGGGCTTCAGCGGTGAAGTCAACCTTCCAGAGCATCAAGGTGTCCCTCTACTTCCTTGAGCGAGTAAGTGCGCATTTTACCGCTGTCGACTTCCGTACAGATACGAAGAGCGTCCTGATAATCTTCCCAATCGTCAAGAGCTTCATCCAATACAGCGTTAATCAAAGCTTCTGGCGGAGTTCGGGTCTCCTTGCTCCAGCACTGAAGCCTTGCGTTCCTTTCGGGCGTTAGTGTCAGTATCATTGCTACCCTCCTTTATGCCATCGCGGGCTGGGATGACTCGCGCCCGGCTATACGTAATGATGCCAGAGCCCGGGTCAGCAAATGGGATACATCAGCTATCTCTTCTTTGTCTCCGTTAGCTGCCACTACTCGAGCATTATCTAATACTCCTCCCCAGTAAGACATTGTAAGAGCTTCGTTCCCCCGTGCCCCTCTTGAGACAGCAAATGAATCACCTAATAAATCACTCGCTGGAACACTCAATACATCTGCTATCTTCTGAATATCTTTTACATCGGGGGTACGTTCCCCAAGTTCCCAACGGCGTACCGTTATCTCATGTACTCCAATTAAATGGGCTAATTCTGCTTGTGTCATTTTTCCCTTCCGCACCTTACGAATACGTTCCCCTAAAGACATGTCCATACTGATCACCTCGCAAAAATACTACCATTTGGAAGGGTTATGTAAGGAACATCTAACGGTTTAAAAACAAAACAAAAACAACAAACACAGGTAGCACACGGAGGCAATACTGCTCCGGCTATTTGACAACTTCATACACGGAAAGGCGGTGTGCTGATTGGACACACGAAACCTGACGAACAGGAGGTGTGCCCTGAAGCTTGAAATCGACGAAGTCCACAAAGAGGCTATGAGGTTATACCGCGACAGCTCCCTAAACGAAAAGGACGTTGACGCGGTCAGGCACATACGCTCCGGCTGCTTCGAAATGCTGGTCGTTCTTGAACGTTACGGCTGATAGCTCTCACAAAGAAACTTCTCCTCAACGGAAGGAGGTGATTCACGTGCTCCATAAGCGGCTCTGCATGTTACTGCTACTGCTCGACCTTATCTTCTTTGCTCCTGTCGTACTTCACAAGGAAGATAAAGAGATGGCCAACAGAAACTGCTTTTACATCGCGGTCGGCAATATCTTCTACCTCCGGCTAATTATACAGGCCGGATCATCTTTCAGGAGGTTATTCATGGACAATAAGGACGCGTTAGCAAGCCTTGATGCGGACGAAAAATCGGGTGGGTAGCTATTACCGCCCCACATGGCAGAAATAAAAACGTTTTGCTTCAAGCTCTATTACTCAGACTGCGACAACGTATCTATGAGACAGATTAATATAGCCGGGCTCATCGCTGAAGTTCAAGCGTGCCCGTACCTTCTACAGAGCCGCCGCGCCTGACATCACCATCAAGGGCTTCCCGATGGTCTGCCGTCCTGCGGCCTCTTTGGTTGCTATAACGGCCTGACGGACATCCTCGAAGGAGACCTTGTACAGCCGTGCCATTTGCTCCCCGATACCGAACGTTACGTCATGAATCCCGTTTTCGTAACCAGCTAGAGATATTGTGGCCAGTTGCATCAGCATAGAGGCCTCCGCTTGGGTGTACCCTGCTTTGACCCTGAGCATAGCGAGCGGGGATCTGGCTTTGTACCTCCGTCTTACCATGATGTGATTCTCCTTTCTGCTGTTGTAGCAGTATTTTAGCAGAAATATCAGCATTTGTGAGCTGATGTGTGCACACTCACCGGCGGGAAGCCTTCCACGACTTTATGGACTCCAGACGAGTCTTGTAGCCTTTCTCGCTTCCCTGCTCAGTTGGCTGGTAGTATTCCCTCCCTCTCAGACTCTCGGGCAGGCACTCCATCACCGTCAACCTCTCCTCGTAATCATGCGCAAACTGGTAGCCCTTCCCGTACTCCAGCTCCCGCATTAACCGTGTTGTAGCATTCCGCAGGTGCAGAGGTACGGGCTCAGCGAGACTCTGCAGTGCGTCTTCACGTGCCGCGTGGTACGCGACATCGAGCGAGTTGCTCTTTGGTGCAATCGACATGTGAATCACGGCCTGAGTCAGGTGTACGGTACATTCCGGCATCCCGAGAAAGTGGCAGGCTTTGTACGCCGCAACCGCCATAGCCAGAGCACCGGGCTCAGCGAGCCCCACGTCCTCACTGGCGAACCTTACTATCCTCCGCGCAATGTAGAGCGGGTCTTCACCTGCCTCAAGCATACGTGCGAGCCAGTAGACCGCCGCGTCAGGGTCAGAGTTCCGCATAGACTTGTGCAAGGCGGAGATCAAGTTGTAGTGCTCCTCACCGCTCTTGTCGTACAGCAAGGACTTCCGCGACGTGCATTGCTCGAAGACTTCGGGTGTGATTCTGCCGTCCTCCGAGTTCATGGCCATCATCTCGAGCAGTGAGAGGGCTGACCGTGCATCACCGTTGGAGAACACAGCCGAAGCCTCTAAGATTTCATCGCTAGCAGAAACATCAAGGAGGCGTAGTGCCCTCTTCAGTAGCTTGACGATTTCCTCTACAGCAAGGGGCTTGAGAACGAATACCCTGCACCTTGAGAGAAGTGCTCCGTTGATCTCGAAGGACGGATTCTCTGTGGTTGCACCGATTAGGATTATGCTCCCCTTCTCAACGAACGGCAGAAACGCGTCCTGCTGAGCCTTGTTGAAGCGGTGAATCTCGTCGACGAAAAGTATCGTGCGCTCGCCGAAGCTGCGGTTGGACTCTGCTTGCTTCATGACCTCACGAATCTCCTTGATTCCGCTCGTTACCGCAGAAAAGTTAATGAAGTGAGCGTTGGTCTTGCGTGCAATTATAGAGGCAAGGGAAGTTTTCCCGACTCCGGGCGGCCCCCAGAATATCATCGAGGGTATGCTGTCGCTGTCGATGATTCGTCGGAGAATCCTGCCGGGCGCGATCAGGTGTTCCTGTCCTGCGAAGTCGTCTAGGGAAGTCGGACGCATACGTGCGGCCAAGGGTTCGTCGCTTGGAGTCTCGAAGAGTGAACGTGTCTCAGGCATTGCCGTAAACTTCCGGCCTCCTCTGCGACAGGCTCGGCATCTTCCGCCTCACAGCGTCGACGTAGTCCGTATCAATTTCTGCCGTCAGGACGCATTCGCGGTCGCTGGCACGCGCAATGACGTTCCCCCAAGCGTCAATCACCATTGAGCGGGCACAAGAGGTCAGGTTCTTCTTGGTGCCTATCTGATTCGGGGCAATGATGCAGCAGGTATTTTCGACGGCACGTGCTCTTAGTAGAAGCTCCCAGTGATCCCGGCCGGTAACTATGTTGAACTCCGACGGGTGAACGATGACCTTCGCACCCCTGAGTGCCATTGCGCGGAAAAGCTCGGGGAATCGCAAGTCGTGGCATATCGAGACTCCCATCTTGCAGAACGGAGTCATGAACGTTACGACTCTGTTGCCCGATGCAATAACCTGCGATTCGTCGAACGTTGCGCTGATGCTCAGGTGAATCTTCCGGTAGAGAGCCGCGAGCTCGCCTGACGGGCTGAACACTGTCGCGGTGTTGTAGACATGCGAGTCATCATCGGGAATCCGCTCGACGATGCTTCCGCCGAGAATCCAGACGTTATGTTCACGAGCCTTCCGGCTGAAGAGCTGTGATGTCTCTCCGTCGGGAATGCTCTCCGCGTTCTCGAGGAAGCCCATCCGTCCGCCGATGTAGTTCACGAACTCGGGAAGGGCTATGAAGTCCGCGTGCTTGCCCGCTGCTTCATCAATCATTTGTGATATCTTGGCGAGGTTGGAGGTCTTGTCGTCTTGGCTGTCTACCTGAATCAGCCCTGCTCTGAACATCTCCTAGTAGAACCCCCTCTCGAACCAGTCTTCTATTGCGCCGGTTACTCCGTACGTCGCCTCGAACTGCTCCAGCTTCGCCTTAAGTTCGTCGCGCTCACGTGTTACCTCCTCAAGCTGCCGTCTGAGTTCATCTATCTCGTCCATGCTTACGCCTCCTTATGATAACTCGAATGCTCCCGTGTATAGGCTGTAGTATCTTCCCTTCTGCGCCATCAGTTCTTCGTGCGTCCCGCGCTCGATGATCTTCCCGTGCTCCATCACTAGAATCAGGTCAGAGTTCCTCACGGTCGAGAGCCGGTGCGCTATCACGAACACAGTCCGTCCCTTCATTAGTGCGTCCATTCCGCGCTGGACGAGGGCTTCGGTGCGTGTGTCAATGGAGCTCGTGGCTTCATCGAGAATCATGACCTCAGGGTTGGCGACTGCTGCACGTGCAATCGCGATAAGCTGACGCTGCCCCTGAGAGAGACTGCTTCCGTTCCCGGCAAGGTATGTGCTGTAACCTTCCGGCAGACGCGTGATGAACTCGTCCGCATCGACCAACTTGGCCGCAGAGATGCATTCTTCATCGCTCGCGTCAAGATTCCCGTAACGTATATTCTCGAGCACCGTACCCGTGAACAGGTTTGTATCCTGAAGCACAATGCCGAGCTTCCTCCGTAATGACGACTTCCTGAAGCTTCGGATGTCTTGGCCGTCGTAGAGGATTCTGCCCGACTTAACGTCGTAGAATCTCGGGATGAGATTAGCTATCGTGGTCTTGCCTGCTCCTGTCGAGCCGACTAGTGCCGTCTTCTGTCCGGGCTTGGCCGCCAGCGTTATGCTCTTAAGAACGCGCACTCCCTCAGTGTACGAGAAGTCAACGTCCTGAAACTCTATGCTTCCTCCAGCTGAAGCCTCAGCAGTTCCTGAGTCGTCCTCCGGCTGTGCGTCTATCAGCGCGAAGATTCTTCCCGTTCCTGCAAGTCCTCGAACAATGGCGTTGAGGTGCATTGACAGGTGATTGATGTTCATGGCGAACTGCTTGGTCATATTAAGGAAGGGAATTGCTACGCTTATACTCATCGGCAGCCCCGACAAACTGACGTTGCGAACGCCGGACAGAATCAGGACTCCGCCAGCGAGAGCCGTAATCACGTAAAGTATATTCCCGATATTGTTCAGGATCGGACCGAGAGTGTTGGCACGCTTGTTCGCCTTCTCGGACTCGGTGAAAAGTTCGTCGTTTATGCGCGAAAATTCCTCCGTGCTCTCCCTCTCCCGGCAGAATACCTTGATGACCTTCTGACCCATCATCAGCTCTTCAGCGAGTCCCTCGAGCCTGCCCGTAATCTTCTGCTGAGCCAAGAAGTTGCGCGCGCTCCTGCCACCGACACGTTTCGTTACGGTGAACATCACGATGATTCCGCCGAGCGTTACGAGGGTCAGCCACAGTGAGAACCACAGCATTATAGATAGTACAGCAATAACCGTGATTAACGATGTCAGCATCTGGGGCAGAGCCTGCGAGACCATCTGCCGGAGAGAGTCCACGTCATTGGTGTAGCGGCTCATGATGTCTCCGTGCGGTGTGCCGTCGAAGAACGAGAGCGGCAGTGTCTGCATCCTGCTGAACATCTTTTGCCGAAGTCTCATCAGGACTCCTTGTGTGATCTCCGCCCCGAGCTGACCGACGAGCACAGCCCCCAGCAGCGAGAGCACGTAGAAGCCTGCGAGGACTCCGAGTGTCGCTAGAACGCTGGAGCTGATTTCCGTCCACGATGTATTCACGTCAGCGAGCTCAATAAGCGCAACGACCTTCTGAATGAAGATTGAAGGAGCAGTGTTGATGGCAGCGCAGAACAGAATCATGAATAAATTGACGGGCAACTTCACGGGAAAGTATCTGAAGAGTTCTCTGACGAGGCGGCCAAGATTACGCAAAGGGTTCAAGACTCCTCCTCAGGATTCCGTGCATGTTCGCGATCGCAACACCGTAGTTCACCATCGGGACACCGGCATCACGTGAACGTTCGAGGCGCGAAGTCATCTCCTGAGCGTTGAGCATACAGCCCCCGCAGTGGACGACGAGTGCGTACTGTTTCAGCGTCTCGGAATCAGGGAACTCACCGCCGGACGTGAAGTGGAACTCCGGCGAAGAGTGCGAGAAGTTGCGGATCCACGCGGGCATCTTCTCTGTACCAATGTCGCCGCACTGACGGTGATGCGTACAACCCTCCGAAATTAATACCTTGTCGCCGTCGTGAAGGGTCGAGAGTTTTTCTGCTCCCTCAACAAGAGTCTGAAGGTCTCCCTTGTAGCGGGCGAAGAGGATGGAGAACGACGTCAGCGG